>VXMO01000044.1 GCA_009841045.1 Dehalococcoidia bacterium | reverse complement strand
GTGTTTAAAAACACCAACATCAACATACACCCAACCCCCCCCGCTCTTTTGTGGGGGGCGGGGCCTCACCCCGCCCGCCTCCCTCCCTATCTGTGTTACGATTTTTCTACGTTTGAAACGGTCTTTGTCCTCATGGCTTACAGGTAGGTGTTCCGACTAAGAAGCGGCAGTCGATTCAATCCCAGCCAGGTCTTCTTCGGCTGGTGGATTGTATTGGGCGCGTTCCTTATCCAGGTCCTCAACGGCGGACTCTTTTTCCAGGCCTTCCAGGCATATTTCAAGCACCTGGAAAATGAGTTCGGCTGGAATAAGACCATGATCTCTCTCGCCTTCACCCTGTCCCGTGCGGAGAGCGGACTCCTCGGGCCGATTCAGGGCTGGATGGTTGAGCGCTACGGAACTCGGCTCATCCTGCAATTCGGCGTCCTTCTCTACGCCGCCGGATTCTTTGCATACGCCAGCATGGACAACCTTTGGCAGTTCTATGGCGCTTATCTGATCATGTCGCTTGGCTCCAGTCTCGCCGGGTTCATCACCATCAACGCCGCCATCGCAAACTGGTTTGACAAGAAACGCCCTCGCGCCATGGGATTGGCGTCCGTCGGCTGGGGCGTCTCGGGGTGGGCCCTGCCTCTGATCGTCTTCGGGCTTGATGCGCTCGGCTGGCGGGGAATGGCCTTCTGGTCAGGCGTCCTCGTCCTCTGCGCCGGTGTGCCTCTCAGCTTTCTCTTTCGCCATAGGCCGGAACCATACGGCTACCTCCCGGATGGCGTGAAGCCGGAAGAACAGGGCGAGACCAAGGATGGCGTCCCCGCAACCTCGCGCCCAATCCTGAACTTCGTTGCCCGCAGCTTTACGGTTCGTGAAGCCCTCAAAGCCCCCTCGTTCTGGTACGTATCACTCGGCCACGGCAGCGCCATGCTGGCCGTGTCCGCCATCAATTCCCAATTCCTTCGCTACGTCGATCAGGACGTGGGCTTGACCGAGGCAACGGGGGCCTGGATCTACACGCTGCTGACCACCGTCATGATTGGCTCACAGCTCATCACCGGTTTCCTCGCGGAGCGAATCTCCATGCGCGCCATCATCGTCACATGCATGTTCGGGCATACTGCCGCCCTCATCCTGCTGGTCCTGGCCGATTCGCTGCCGATGCTCATGGCGTTTGCCGTCATCCACGGTTTGTCGTGGGGATTCCGCGGACCGCTGATGACCGCGATACGCGCCGATTACTTTGGGCCCGCGCAATTCGCAACCATTATGGGTTTCTCGTCAATGCTCGTTCAGCTCGGAACCATGACCGGCCCCCTCATCGCCGGCGCGTCGTTTGACCTCTACGCCTCCTATTCACCGGCATTCATCTTCATGGCATTTGTCACCATGGCCGGCGCGTTCCTCTTCTGGTCGGCGCGCAGACCCAGCCTTCCGCCACGCTCCCCGGATGACATGGCGCAACAAGAACGCGGCGACTCCAACGTCTACGCCGCCCACTGAGACTCCAAACTTGAGCGCATTCCCCGCGTGGGATGATAGGCTGAACACAGAAACACAAGCCCTTCGGAGGTTTCGGACGTGACGCAAACAGCCCCCGCCAACACAATCACCATCACGATTGACGGGCGGCAGGTCACTGCCCCGGCAGGGTCTACCATCCTTGAGGCGGCCACAGAGGCCGGCATCTACATCCCCACCCTCTGCTACGACGAGCGACTCAAGGCCTATGGCGCCTGCCGAATGTGCATGGTTGAGCAGGTCGATCGCCCCGGCTTTGCCGCCGCGTGCGTCGCCCCCGCCATGCCCGACGCCGCCTACCGCACCAACTCCGACCAAACCGTCGAACTCCGCCAATCCGTCCTCAACCTGCTCATGTCTGAGCACCCGCACGGGTGCTTGACCTGCGACCGCATCGTCCACTGCGGCCCCAACGATATCTGCCTGCGCAACGTCTCTGTCACAGATCGATGTGTTGTCTGCCCTCAGAACCAGCGGTGTGAGCTGCAGGCGACCGTCGAGATTGTCGGTGTCACGGAGCAGCTCCTCCCATATACCTACCGTGAGCTGCCTATCCGCACCGAGGACCCACACATCGACCGCGACTACAACCTCTGCATTTCCTGCGCGCGCTGCGTCCGCGTCTGTGATGAGGTCATCGGCGCGGAGGCCATCTCCATGGTTGATCGCGGCGACCGTATTCTCCCCGGCACGCCCAATGATGTGCCACTCTCTGACCCGCTCACCGGCTGCATCTTCTGCGGCGCGTGCGTGGATGTCTGTCCCGTCGGCGCGCTCACGGAAAAGGACAACAAGTGGGCCGGCCTGCCGGACGCCAACGTCACAACCGTCTGCACGGAATGTGAGATCGGCTGCCAGGTCACTGCTGAACTCCAGGATGGTCGCCTGCTGCGCGTGACACCGGACATTGATGGCGGCGCGAACGGCGGCTTTGCCTGCATCCACGGCAAGTTCGAACTCGCTAACGAGTCCAACAATGAGGCCCGCCTGATCAGCGCCATGATTCGTGGCGCCAACGGCGCGCTTGGCGAAGCGTCCTGGGACGACGCAATAGTGGCTGCTGCCGAGGGACTCAAGGATAGGGGAGCCGCCGCTGCCGTCGTGATTTCTCCTCGCGTCGCCAATGAGGATGCTTGGGCATTGAATCGTCTCGCTCGTGAAACTATGCAGACCGAGCGTGTTGCGATGGCGGCGTCCGCGAGCGTTCAGGTGAGTAGGGAACTCGCCGCCATGTTTGGCGCAGCTGCCAATGTGAATCCCATCAGGGACATCGCAAAGTCCCGGGCCGTTCTCGTGATCGGTTCAGATATAGAAGTCACCCACCCCGTTGCCGCTTATCAGGTTCACAAGGCCGTCAACTACAACGATGCCGCTCTCATCGGGATCGGTCCCGTCGCCTATCCGGAGCTTGGCCGCGCCGCCGAGCGATGGCTTACCTGCGCTGAGGGAACTGAGCCTGCCGTGCTGCGGGGCATCCTCCGCGCTCTGCTCGATGCCAATCTTGTCCATGACGAGTTTATTGAAGAGTCCATAGACGGCCTCTCCGACTTGTCTGAAAGCCTCGAGGGAACGACTGTCGAAGACGCAGCAGCTCAGGCGAGTGTCTCCGCCGATGACCTCCGCCGGGTCGCCCGCGTCATCGGCACGTCTGCCCCCGCCGCTCTCATCTACGGCGCAAGTGATAATGACGCGCCCGGCCTTGCCACGCTGATTGCCTCAATCGCCGCAGTAACCGGCAACGCCGCCAACGCCCAGGGCGGCGGTCTCCACGTGCTCCGGCCCGGTGGCGGCAATGTGCAGGGAGTCAGCGATGTGCTTGGTGCAGACGCATCCACGCTTGATGAAGTCATTGACGTTGTCGAATCAGGAGCCGTCACGGGCCTCTACTGGACCGGCGACATCCCTGCCGAAATAACCGACTCCAACCGCGCCCGTCTCCTCGCCGCGCTGGCTCGCCTCGAGTTTCTGGTCGTGCAGGGACTTGTCATCGACGATGAGCTGACATCATTGGCCAACGTACTCATTCCCGCCGCGGCTGCCGTCGAGCGCGAGGGCACCTACACGAACGCCGAGCGCCGCGTCCAACGCGTCCGCGCCATCAAGGATGCCCCCGGCGATGCGCAGCCGGTTTGGCGTGCCCCGACTGAGATCGCCCGACACCTCGACGCATCCGGTTTCGGCTATGACAACGCCGACGCCATTCTCACCGACATCGCCGCAGCCGTTCCTAACTACGCCGGCATCACCGCCGAAGTGCTGGAATCTCGACTCACCGGCCCCACGTGGCCGCTCCGGGACGATGGCGGGGATGAGCGTCTCTATCAGGGCGGCGCGTTCGGCAACGCCAGCGGCCGCATTCGCCTCGCAGCCGTCTAGTCGGCATGGTTGCAAGCGCCGCAACATGGTACCTCCGCGCCCATGATGACGGTCGGCCCCTCGGCATACACATCCGTGATGAAGAGCCCATTGAACCCGCTCCCGGCATCGTCATCACTGCTGAAGACCCCAACCAAACATGGCGCAGCGCTGAGGTTGTCTCCTTTGAATCCCTCCCCCATGCCTGCTCAATGCCCCGCTACAACGCCATCATCAAGGTCTTGGTTGCAGTATGACTGAACCTCAGGCAGAACCGACCCGCTGCTGGCCGGATGTGGACGTCGATCCC
Source organism: Dehalococcoidia bacterium (assembly GCA_009841045.1). GTDB lineage: Bacteria > Chloroflexota > Dehalococcoidia > UBA6926 > UBA6926 > VXMO01. The sequence continues at coordinate 37,669 of VXMO01000044.1, read as the reverse complement.
CGGATGATTGCCTACCACGATGAGGAGTGGGGCACGCCGCTCCACGACGACAACAAGCTGTTTGAGTTCCTCATTCTTGAGGGATTCCAGGCTGGCCTCTCATGGCGCACCATCCTCAACAAGCGCGAAGCATTCCGCAAGGCTTTCGCCGACTTTGATGTTCAGAAAGTTGCGCAATTTGGCGACGATGATGTTGCGCGCCTACTCGAGGACAAAGGTATCGTCCGGAACCGACTCAAGATACTGGGCGCCATCAACAACGCTCAGAGATTCATGGAGATTCAGGACGAGTTCGGCTCATTCGACCGCTACATCTGGCAGTTCACTGACTACAAGACCTTGCGCAGTCCGAAGCCGATTCTTGGTTGGGAGGATGTCCCAGCTACCTCACCGGAATCGGACGCAATGGCGAAAGACCTGAAGGTGCGAGGCTTCAAGTTCGTCGGGTCAACCGTGTGTTACGCCCACATGCAGGCCACCGGCATGGTCAACGATCACCAGGACGCCTGCTTCAAAGCCACCCTCGGTGACTGGTAGACCTCACCCTCGTCATTCCCGCGAAAGCGGGAATCCAGTCATACCCCTAAGGTATCCGCGCGTCCGGCATGTTCACCCACGCGCTCATCTCATGGGGTGGCGTCACCGGGTACCCTTCCGTCACGTAAGACCCGTCAATCTGGTCGACCTTTGATACGCCGATCAGCGCCATCGCGCTAAGTAGCTCGTCCTCCATGATCTCCAGTGCCCGCACGATGCCTTCCACGCCGCCCGCCGCGAGGCCCCAGCCCTGCAGCTTGCCGACCGCTACGCAGTCCGCACCCAGCGCGAGCGCCTTGACCACGTCGCTCCCGCGGACAATCCCTCCGTCCAGCACAATCTTGGCACGCCCATCAACGGCCTTCGCGATTTCTGGCAGGGTATCGAGACTGCCAAGGGCGTGGTCGATTTGACGACCACCGTGGTTGGACACCCAGATGATCTCAAAGCCGCGCTCAACGGCTATTTCCGCATCCTCCGCCGTCTGGATGCCCTTCACCGCGAACGGCAGGCCCATCAGGTCGCGGATACGCTCCGCCATCTCCCACGTTACTGCTGAGCCGGGCGAGACCCTCTGAACATTCAGGGTCGCCGGAACGGAGCGCCCGACGATAGGTCGTTCACGTCGACTGTATCGAGCGTTGTCTACGGTCAGGACGAATGCGTGATAACCCGCGTCCTTGATGCGCGGCGCCATCCCCTCAATCCATTCCCAGTCGCCCTGGATATACATCTGGAATAGCTTTGGGCCGTTCGCCGCTTCCATCGTGCCCTCAAGTCCCGGCTCAGACACGGAACTCACCGTCTGGATCGTGCCGAATGCCTCCGCCGCCTTTGCGGATGCGCCCGCCGCCTCGGGGTGCAGTCGTTGCATCCCGCCCATCGGCGCGAGCATTACCGGCATCCGCATCGTGTGGCCGAGAAACTCGGTAGACGGGTCCATCTGCGACACGTCGCGCAGCACGCGCGGGCGGAACGCGACGCGGTCGAACGCTGCGCGGTTCCGTCGCATCGTCGTCTCCGACTCCGACCCGCCAACCAGGTAGTCCCATCCTGCCTGGTCCAGGTTCTTACGCGCCGCCTGGATTGTCTCCTCATTGCTTACAAAATCTACGCCCATCGTCCGCTGTCCTCCGGAATGTTGAATTGCCCACCGCGCGTTTCATGAAACGCCACGTGCCTAGTCTTCAAATTGTAGCGCCCACATTCCTCATTAGGCATCCATTTTTTACATCGCGCCTCGTTCCGGTGTGATGAGCAACGGAATCCGCCGTCGTCGGAACCCCCACCACGCAATAACCAGCGCTACCCCCGCCGCCATTGCCAGACCGAGGAATGCCGCTGCAAAGTCCAGTCGCTCGCTCATCTCGCCAACGAATACCGTTCCTGCCGCTGAGCCGAACGAGAACCCGCCCATCATCATGGCCATCGCCCGCCCGTATTTCTCCGGCGGCGTCCAGTCAGCGGCGACGGCTTGCAACATGGGCTGTCCCGTTCCGAACCCCAGCCCCAGCATGAACGCTGCCGCAAGGAATCCGATGGTCGAATGTGTGAATGCAAGGGTGACCATGCACCCTACCGTGAGCGCCAGCGACGGTAACAGGATGATCGCCCTGCCATACGTGTCAGACACACGGCCTGTCAGTAGCCGACCTGAGATAACCACCACCGCGTACAGCACGAAGAACCACTCGTAATTCGGCACCTCTCGTTCCTCGCCGAGGATGGAAACGAACGTCGTCGTGGACAGATAGGCGGCGGACAGCAGCAGCACCGTGATCCCTGGCATGACAGCCTCTCTCACAATCAGCTTGTCTACCCAAGTCTCCCTGCGTGGCGCATCTTGTCGTCCTTGGGGGGCAACGTCTGAGGAAGAGCGTCTCTCGGTGCCTTCTCCCCCGACCTGAGGGCGAACCCTGATAGGGAAGAGAAACAGTGTCGCTCCCGCCATCAACGCCGCGCAGGCAAGGAACAGCTCCGTCGACCCGAAGCCGTGATAGATCCACAGCCCAACTGCAGGCCCGAATGCGATGGCGATGTTGTGCGATGTGGCGAAGTTCGTCATCGCCTCGCCCCGCCTGCTTGGCGGCGCTATGTCCAAAATCAATGTCCGTGTTGCGGCCCCGGTCGCCCCGCTGCCCACGCGCCGCAGGATTGTCGGAATCAGCATCGTCAGTGGCGACACCACGATAATCATGATCAGCGCGCCCACCACGTTGATCGCTAGGCCCAGAACCGCCATCCCCTTGCGGCTCCATCGATCCACACCCAGCCCGTACAGCGGCACGCCAAACGCCGCAATCGGCCCCGCAATCCCGATGACCAAGCCAACGGTGGAATTCGTGCCGCCCAACTCCTTGATATACAAGGGCACCGTTGGCAGCAGCATGTAGAAGGTCACGAAGATCGTGAACTCCATCAGGAATAGCAGGACGAACGAGCTTGTGTAGAGGCGCTGCCCCACCGGCGCGCCCCGCTCCGCGCTAACCGTCATTCCGTCCCCGGGCCCCGATGCATTCCATCCAAGAATCCTAACCCGCTCCGTGCCGCATGTATATTCGCCGCCCCGCTCCGCGATACAATGTCTGGACGGGGTAAGCAGCGTGGTGGACTGGGAAACAGCTGGGATCGGCGATGACAACAAGGGGTTCTCCCCTCAAGCAGCAATACGAGCGGATCAAGGCCGAATTCCCTGACGGAATCCTGCTCTTTCGACTCGGCGATTTCTATGAGACGTTCGGCGAGGACGCTGAAATCGTCTCGCGTGACCTCGGCATCGCCCTCACTTCTAAAGAGCTTGGACGTGGCCACCGCGTTCCACTTGCCGGTGTCCCCACCCACTCTCTAGACGCTTCTCTCGCCCGCCTGCTTGAAAAAGGTCACCGTGTCGCCGTCTGCGAGCAGTTCGGCGACCCCAAGACCGCCAAGGGCATCCTCGACCGTGAGATCATCCGCGTTGTCACGCCCGGCACCGTCCTCCAGCATGACCTCCTGCCTGAGAGCGCCAATAATTTCCTGGCCGCCGTCGTCATTGACGGCCAGCGCGCCGGTCTTTCCTACGCCGATATCTCGACTTCTGAATTCGCAACCCTTGAGATCCCCGTGGATGACCTGCAAACCGAACTTGCCGCTCTTTCCCCGGCGGAGCTGCTCGTACCCGAGAATCTGGATTCGCCGCCGATTCTGGAGGGTACGGCCCCTGTTGAACTGGATGCATCCAGCTTTAGCGAGCACGACGCCCGCCAACGCCTGCTAAAACACTTCGGCGTCCATTCGCTTGAACCGTACGGCTGTGATGACTCACCTCTCGCAATTTCTGCAGCCGGGGCCGTTCTCGCCTATCTGCAAGAAACGCAGCGCGGCGCGCTCACACAGATTCAGACCCTCTCCACGCGCCAAACTGCTGAGACGATGATCCTTGACCAGCAGACCGTCCGCACCCTTGAGCTCTTTGAAGGGAGTTCCGGTTCGCGGGAGGGCTCACTGCTTGGACTGCTCGACACCACACAAACCCCCATGGGACGCCGCCTCCTCCGCCAATGGCTCGGCCGACCTCTCCTCAACCGTGACGCGGTCATTGAACGCCATCACAACGTCGAGGCCCTCGTTCAGAACCCTATGCTCCGCTCCCGTCTCCGGACAGCCATGCACGGACTCCCGGACATTGAGCGCCTCATTAACTTCATCCGTTCCGGCTCCGCCGCGCCGCGTGACGTCGTCGCCGTCCGCCGAGGCCTTGAGGCCGTCACCGGAATCCACTCCGTGCTCACTGCGGTCCCTCTGCCTGAGATTGCACGGGACGATGAACCCGTCAACCCTCTCGCGTGGACTCTCGGCGATATCGAAACACACGACGATATTCGAAAACTGCTGAGCGAGGCCATCGCCGAGGAGCCCGGCGCAACGCTTTCTGCTGGCGGTGTCGTGCGCAAGGGCTTCTCGCAGGAGTTGGAAGACCTGCGCGCGATTTCCTCCAACGCCCGCGTCGCGGTCGCAGCCCTCGAAACCGAGGAGCGTGACAACACCGGAATCCCCACGCTCAAGGTCGGATACACGCGGGTGTTCGGCTACTACATCGAGGTCACTCGCCCACACCTGGCCCGCGTGCCGGAACACTACATCCGCAAGCAGACCATCGCGGGCGGTGAGAGATTCTTCACGCCGCGTCTCAAGGAGCTTGAGGTTCAGATTTCCGAGGCGCAGCAGCGCGCCGAAGAACTTGAATCCGCCATCTTTCGACAGGTCTGCAGTCAGGTGGTGGAGCAGGGAGAGTCCATCCTTGCCACCGCCCGAGCCGTCGCCCGTCTCGATGTTCTTGCAGCCTTTGCTGAGAATGCGGTTCGGCTTCGTCTCACCCGCCCCGAAATCGACGACTCCCGCGTACTGGAAGCCACGTCAGCCCGCCATCCCGTTGTGGAAGAAGTCCTTGATGAGCCGTTCGTCCCCAACAATATCTCTCTAACGGAAGACCAACCTATCGCAATTATCACCGGTCCCAACATGGCCGGTAAATCCACCTATCTCCGCCAGATCGCCCTCACCGCCCTCATGGCGCAGATCGGCTCCTTTGTGCCTGCGGCCAGCGCCCGTGTCGGTCTCGTCGACCGCATCTTCACCCGCGCAGGCCTCCACGATGACATCTCGACCGGTCGCTCCACATTCATGGTCGAGATGATCGAGACTGCCGCTATCCTTCACCAGGCCACCGACCGCTCTCTAATCATCCTCGACGAAACGGGCAGGGGAACCAGCACATACGACGGCCTCTCCATCGCGTGGGCTGTCGTCGAACACATCCACAACCACCCCCGCCTCAGCGCCCGCACCGCCTTTGCCACCCACTACCACGAGCTTGTCGAACTCGGTGAGACCCTCCCACGCGCATTCAACCTCCACGTCCTCGTTTCCGAGGAAGAGGGCAAGGTCGTGTTCCTGCGGCAGGTCGTCCCCGGTGGCGCAGACCGCTCGTATGGCGTCCACGTCGCGCAACTCGCCGGGCTCCCGCGTGATGTCGTTGCCCGCGCGCAGGAGGTTCTCTCACAGCTCGAAGACGACAGGGCCGCCAACACAGGCAGCGTCGCCCAACCCGCTCTTTTCTCCATATCGCCCGCCCAGCCAGCAACAGCGAGCGATGACGGTGAAGTCCGCGACGCCGTCCTTAGCCTGTCCCCCGATCAGATGACGCCTCTTGAAGCCCTCGCCAAACTGTATGACCTGCAGCGCTTGGCAGAGCAGGGCAGGAACGGCGCGAGCGACGCCTGATATGCCAATCCAACTCCTCGATCGAGACGTCGCCTCCAAGATCGCCGCCGGGGAGGTCATCGAGCGCCCGGCGTCCGTCGTCAAGGAGTTGGTCGAGAACGCAATCGACGCCGGTGCGGGGCAGATCGAAGTTGAAATCGCCCGTGGCGGTCTCGACCTGATTCGCGTCACGGACGACGCATCCGGTATCCCGGAAAATGAGCTCGAACTCGCCGTCATGCGCCACGCCACCTCAAAACTGCGAAGCGTCCGCGACCTTGAGAGCATCGGCACGCTCGGCTTTCGCGGCGAAGCCCTCGCCTCCATCGCCGCCGTCGCCCGCATGACAATCGTCTCCCGTGTTGCGGATTCGGAGGGCGGTCATTACGTCATTGCCGCCGACAACGAGATCGTCGAGCGCGGCACGCAGGGAGCGCCGTTCGGCACCACCGTCTACGTCCGCGACCTCTTCAAGAACGTCCCCGCCCGCCTCTCATTCCTCCGTTCACCGGCCGCCGAGGCCACACGCTGCGTCAACGTCCTCACCCAATACGCCCTAGCGCATCCCGATGTTGCCCTGCGCGTTATCGTCGATGGTCGCCTCGCCTTCCACTCACCCGGCAGCGGCGACGCCTCACATGTCCTGCTCGAAATGTGGGGGCCGGACACCGTGTCCGGTATGCTCCCCATCCAACCCACCACGATGGGTGGAACAACCGTCACCGGATACACAAGCGAACCTGGAACGACCCGTCCCCGCCGCACCGGCCAGATTCTCTTCATCAACGGACGCCTCGTTGAGGCGCGCATCCTCTACTACGCCATCGCCGACGCTTACAGGGACATTGTTCAGCGAGGCCGCTACCCCCTCGTCGTCCTCTTCCTTTCCGTTCCGTCCGATGAGGTCGACGTCAACGTTCACCCAACCAAGGCCGAGGTGCGCCTTCGCCGCGAGGGTGAGGTCATCGCAACAATCCAACGCGCCATCCGCCGCACCCTCGCCGCCAACGGCATTGTCGCTGCTCCTGCAACTGCCGGACAGGTCGGAGCTTTTGCGGCTCCGCCAATCCCTTCCGCCCCCCTTGACGCCGAAGTCCAGCTAGAAGCCCCACCCCTTTTCGACGAACGTCATTCCCGCGAAAGCGGGGATCTGGGCCCCGATTCTGCGACCAAACATGGTGACTCGGAAGGGAAGAGAAGCGAATTCACCCTCCGCCCCGTTGGTCAGGTCGGCCTCACCTACATCGTCGCCGAGGGCCCCGACGGCATGTATCTCATCGACCAGCACGCCGCCCATGAACGTGTCGTCTTTGACCAGCTCCTCGCTGAGCGCCGTGAGAAAGGAGCCACCTCACAAGGACTCCTCACGCCGGCCACTGTCCAGCTCACTGCTCGCCAACTGGACGCCATCGCCCCGCTAAGCGACCTGCTGTCCTCCTACGGTTTCGAATGGGAGCCGTTCGGTGACGATGCCATCCTCCTCCGCGCCATGCCCGCTTCCCTCAAAGAGTCGGAGGTGTCGCAGGCCTTTCTGGAAGTCCTTGACGAACATTCCGGCAGTGAAATTGACGAAGTAGCCCTCAAGGGACAGGCCGTGCCTGCCGGGTCATCGGACTCCGTCGCTCAGGAGAGTATTGGCGGCTCAGATAGCATAATTGCATCGGGCGCGGACGCCGTCGATATGCGGGAAAGACGCATCGCCGCCACCATAGCCTGCCACTCCACTGTCCGTGCCGGACAGACCCTGTCCCTGGCGGAAATGGAGTCCTTGCTCACTCTCTTCCGCGACGCCAACTTTCCTCGCCTCTGCCCACACGGTCGTCCCACCATGGTCCACCTCAGCTCCGCCCAGCTTGAACGCCAATTTGCCCGCCGCTGACGCATAGCCCGCTCCAAAAGGCGTACAATCCCCCCAACACCCTCATCGAGAGAGGAGTAAACAATGACAACTGCAGACCGCGAATCAGCAGCCGATTACCCGCCGTCCCCCGGTCCCGTTCAACCTGTGAACCGCCGACTACGCGTTGAGTTCAACGGAGAGGTCCTCGCGGAAACCACGCGCGGTGTCCGCATCGTGGAAAAGGACATGCCGCCCGTCTACTACTTCCCGCCCGAGGACGTGCGAACGGAATTTCTCGTCGCGGAAGACCGCTCCTCCACTTGACCCTTCAAGGGGGACGCCAGTTATTGGGGCGTCCGCGTTGGGGATCGCGAAGCTGAAACAGCAATCTGGAGCTACGTGAACCCGAAAGACGAGTACGAGGCCATCAGGGAATACATGGCCTTCTATACGTGGAAGCTCGACGCCGCCTATGTCGATGACCTTCCCGTCCAGTTGGTTCACGGCGACTTCTACGGAGGCTGGCGCACCGAAGACATCATCGGCCCTTGGAACTCCTAGGCAGCCGATAGTTCCCTCTCCCTCACGGAGAAGGTTAGGGCGAGGGTTCCTCCTCCCACTTCTCCAGGAAGCCTACCGCCTGCAGCCAGGCGTCCGACCGCACCATCACGCGGCACGGGTAGCCCATCACGCCCAGAAAACTGCTTGTATCTCCTTGGTTGACGAGTGCCTCGATACCCTCGTCCCGCAGCGCCTGCACCAGCAGTTCCGCGCTTAACTGGTCAGGGGTCGTCGTCAGGTGCGTCCACTCCATGACAACCAGACTACAGGAGTGCGAACTGGCCTCGGTGAAACACTTATATCAACATCTGTTGAACGGACAGGAAATTGCCGCCCAGGATGTTTGAGATCTCCGACTCCAGCTCTTGTGAGTGCGCCGACCGGAATGGCATCGTCATCACCGACTGCTCGCCCTGCTGCATAATCACCAACTGAACCGGACTCTCCCCTGGATGGCTCCTTAACGTCTGCACCACGCGGTTCAGCCGATCCACGTCGGCCTCCTCATCTGCCGTCTCGTGCAGCATCACGGAGATCAGCACCCGCCGCGCCGACGCCTCGCCTGACCCGTTCGATGAGGCCGGGCTCCCATTCCTGGCCCCGCTAGCTCTTCTCGGTGCCTCACTCACAGGTTCGCTCGGAGCGGCAGCCTTGTCAGCCCCATTGCCTCCCGTCGGTATCTCAGCTGGAACCTCCGTAGCTGTCGTCTCAACCGGCTCAGCCTCAACCTCGGCAGAAGTCCTGACTTCAGTAGGTGACTCAGCAACGGCCACGGCTCCATCCGTGCTCTCAGCATTGACGGCTTGGTTGGACGGAAGCCCGTTTCTGCCGTTGGAGGCGCGTGAACGCGCATATGCAGGCTCTTGTGGTGTCTCGTTCTCTAACAGCACCTCATACTGTCGGCAATCGACGGACGGTTCCTCCTCCCGCACACGAACGGAACCTGTCACGCGCACCGGCGTATTGATCTGCCACGTATCTATGGACTTTCCATACACGTCCGGCCATACCGTCACTGCAACGGAGCCGGACTGGTCATTCAGCAGCAGTGACGCCGCGCTCTCCCCTCGCACCATGAATGTTCGGACTGACGTGATATTCCCCGCTACGGAAATCTGGTCTTTCTCCATCTCGACCGAGACCTCAGCACACGGAGTGATGTTCCCCGTGAGATTCACCGTGCGCAGCACGCGATACGGATCATTGGAGAAGTGGATTCCTGTGAGCTCCTTCTCCCATGCGCCCTTCTGCTCGTTGGAGGCCGCATCCGCGGCTGCCAACTCAATTGTCGGCATCTGCAGGGCAGAGTCGCCAGCCATCGCATCGAACATGCTGGACTGAGATGAGTTCCTCTGCCGCTGCTCCTGTGCCGCGGAGGAGAGTATTCGCTCTGCATTCTCCAGCAGGGTCGCTCGATCACCAAGCCCGTCCAGTGCCCCGGCCTTGATCAGATTCTCCAGCCCCCTCCGATTCAGTGATGTGAGGTCAGCCCGACCAATGAAATCACCCAGATCCCTGAACGGCCCATTCGCCTTGCGCTCTTCCACCAGCGCCTGCGCCGCTCCGAACCCCACGTTCTTGATGGCAGATAGCCCCACGCGAATTACCGCGTCGTCGCCGGGCGCATCGTCGTTGGGATCGGCGATATCCTCAATGGAGTACTCTTCAGTGCTTGCGTTCACGCTCGGTGGCGCGACCGTCAACCCCAGCGCGCGGCACTCCTCCGCGTCCGCTCCCGCCCGATCCTGCGACCCCAAGTGCGCGTTCAGCAGTGACGCCATGTATTCGCGCGGATAGTTCGCCTTGAAATACGCCGTCTGATACGCAATGTATGCGTAACTCACGCTGTGCGCCTTGTTGAACGCGTACCCGGCAAATGGCTCGATAAGCCTGAAGATCTCCCGCGCGTCGTGCTCCGTATACCCCTGCTCTTGTGATCCGGCGAGAAACCCCTGTTCCTCCGCCTCCATAATTTCCCGCACCTTCTTGCCCATCGCCTTGCGCACGATGTCCGCTTGCCCAAGCGAATACCCGGCAAAGCGCTGCGCAATCTGCAGCACCTGATCTTGGTACACGATGACCCCGTACGTCTCATGCAGGATGTCCCTGAGGTCGTCGTGCGGGAACGTGGCGGAAATCTCACCCTTCTTGCTGTCGATATAGCGTGGAATGTGCTCCATCGGCCCCGGCCTGTACAGCGCAATCATCGCCGAGACCTCGTTCAGCGACCGCGGCTGAAGCCTCTGAATCCAGCGCGTCATGCCCTGTCCCTCAAGCTGGAACAGCCCCATCGTCTTGCCCGAAGACAGCAGGTCAAAAGTCTTCGAATCGTCAAGAGGGATCGAGTCGATGTCGATGCGCTTGCCGTGCCGCTTCTCAATCAGGTCCCTCGTCCGCGCCAGCGTCGTCAGGTTCGTCAGACCGAGCAAGTCCAGCTTGAGCAGCCCCGCCTCCGCCACACGGTGCATGTCCCACTGTGTCATCGGCACGCCGTCGTCGTCCGAACCCGCGCTCTTCACCGGCCGCTGTAGCGGCACAACGTTGACCAGCGGCTCGCGTGAGATCACAACCCCCGCCGCGTGTGTGCTCGCATTCCGCGCAATTCCCTCCAACTGCATCGCCGTGTCCACCAGCTTCTGGACTTGAGGATCACGGTCGTAGACGTCCCGGAACTGCGGGAGCCGGTCCAGGGAATCCTGCAATGACGATGGGTGCGCTCCAGCCGGCAGCAGACGTGCCACTTGGTCCACCTCGCCGAACGACATCCCCATCGCTCGCCCAACGTCGCGGATGCCCGCGCGTGCTCCGAACGTCCCAAACGTGATGATTTGCGCCACGCGATCCTGCCCGTAGCGTCGCGTGACGTAATCAATTAGCTCATCCCGCCGCTCGTCCTCGATATCGAGGTCGATATCCGGCATTTCCTTCCGCTCAAGGTTCAGGAAGCGCTCAAAGACGAGGTCATACCTCAGCGGCTCAATATTCGTGATGTAGAGGCAATACAGCACCGCGCTCGCTGCCGCGCTCCCGCGCACGCCCACAAGAATTCCCTGCTTGCGCGCATACGCCACCAGGTCCCATACGACGAGGAAATAGTCGGCGAAATCCATCTGCCGGATGACGTCTAATTCATACGCTACCCGCTCCCGCGCCCGCTCAGTGTCCCTATAGTCCGCGTACCGCTCGTCAAACCCCTCATAACAGAGTTGTTCCAGGTACTCGTACGACGACAATCCGTCCGGCAGCTCAATTTGCGGCAGCAGCAACCGGTTGAACTCAAGGTCGAGGTTGCACTCATCCGCAATCCGCCCTGCGTTCTCGATCGCCTCAGGGAGGTCCGCGAACAACTCCCGCATCTCCGCCTCGGACTTCAGATAGAACCCGTCGTCCTCCATCCGCATCCGGTTCGTGTCATCAACGGTCGCGTTCGTCTGGATGCACAGCAGTACATCGTGTGCCGCTGCGTCCTTCTGCCGCGTGTAGTGCAGGTCGTTCGTCGCGACAATGGGGATATCCAGTTCGCGCGCCAGATCAATCACCATACTGTTCAGCCGGTCCAACTCAGCGATGCCGGGATGCCGCTGAACCTCCAGGTAATACCCGTCGAAGGTCTTCTTGTGCCACAGCGCCGCCTCACGCGCATCGTCAAGACGGCCCTCCATCAACGCACGCGGCACCTCGCCCGCCATGCATGCCGAAAGCGCAATCAGTCCGGATCCGTGCTGCTCCAGCACCTCACGATCCATCCGGGGGCGATAGTAGAATCCCTCGAGGTGAGCGATGCTGACCAAACGAAGCAGGTTGTGGTACCCCTCATCATTCTTGGCCAACAGGACGAGGTGATACGGCTGCTTGTCTCCTGGTATCCGGTCCGTCCGGCTCCCCGGCGCGACGTATGCCTCGACGCCGATGATTGGCTTGATGCCGGCCTCTTGCGCTTCTCGGTAGAAATCGACAATCCCGTACAGGTTCCCGTGATCGGTCAGGGCAAGGGACTCAAACCCAAGCTCGCGCGCGTGCCCCACAAGATCAGGAATACGCGCCAATCCGTCCAGCAGGCTGAACTCTGAATGTGTATGCAGGTGCGCAAACATCACGAGATAAGCCGATTATATGCCCTAAATGACAAGGACTTAAACGCCGACTCAGCGCGTTTAAGCGAGTACGAAAGACCTTGTAAGCATGGCAAACGCTCGCCTCAACCTGCCATCCTCACACCACTAACTTTCATTCCCGCGCACCATCGAATCCCCGTGCAACTGCTGTCATTCTGAGCGCAGCGAAGAATCTAGGACTCCGCCACCACCGCTACCCTTTCCAGGAACCCCGAAACCTCACGGTTAAAGACCTCGGCCTGCTCAACCTGCGGCCAGTGCCCGGACGGCGATAGCTCCATGAACTCCGCCTCCGGCCATGACACCAAACGTCCCTCCCACCTCTCCGGCGGCGGCACGATAATATCCTCCCGCCCCCACATAATCAGCGTTGGGCAGTGAATACCGCGCGCACGACCCCGCAGATCGTACTTATGCTTTAGTCCCTGCAGGGTGAGCCCCTCCCGCAGCAGCGTGAAGAACGCTTTCCTCTGTTGAGAATCACGATGCCGGGACACCCACTCATCCATGATCCGGCGATTCACAAGGTCTTCATCTGCGAAAATCGTCTTGCTCGCCCGGTGCCCTGACAACAGCCGCGGCTGCCACAACATCTCTCCCAGGAACGGAACCGTCACCAACCGCAACGGCCATCCAACCTTGCGTGTCAGACCACCCGGCGCGGCAAGCACAAGACCTTGAACCCGCTCGGGCGACTCCAATGCCGACAACATTGCCGTTATCCCGCCTGCCGAGTGTCCGATTAGCGGAGCCGATTCGATGCCCCAAGCGTCCAACAGCGCCATGATCGTCTTGCCGCTTTCGCCCGGATCCCAGCCGTCACGCGGATAATCGGAAGCCCCGTGTCCCGGGGAACTCGGCGCGAGAACTCGATACCCTTGCTCGCCAAAATACCCTAGGTTCGCCCACCAGTCCTCGATGCCCCCGCCGATTCCATGCAGGAACAAGAGAGGCGGCCCATCACTCGGCCCTGCCTCCACGTATTCGAGGTGCATCCCGTCAACGGAGACGAACCCCTCCCGCAGCGGATAGTCAGTCATTACACACTCGCCGCCGCAGGCTCAGGCGCCTCAACCGAGTCCTCAACCTTGGTGAACGTCAACTCTTCGTCGCCAACGTCCACCGCGATGTCATCGCCCTCGGAGAAACGACCCTCCAGAATCTCCCGCGCCAACACGTTCTCCACGTGCCGTTGCACGGCCCGTCGTAGAGGCCTCGCGCCAAAGGACGGGTCGAATCCGACCTTGGCCAGCCACTCACGAGCCGCGTCGGTCAGCGTGATTCGCAGGCTCTTCTCCTCAAGCCGTTCCTGCACCTCCGCGACCATCAGGTCCACAATCTGAAGGATCTGGTCCTGGCTCAGCGGCTCGAACACGATAATCTCATCGATGCGGTTGATGAACTCCGGCCTGAACGCCTTCTTCAGCGCTTGGTCAACCGAACGCTGCAGGTCCTGAAATGCCTGCGCCCCGTTCGCGTTCCGCAGCAGCCCGATTTGCTCCCGCTGGAGAATCTCTGTGCCCAGGTTGGATGTCATGATGATGACCGTATTGCGGAAATCCACCGTCCGCCCGTGCCCGTCCGTCAGCCGCCCGTCCTCCAATATCTGGAGGAACATGTTGAACACGTCCGGGTGCGCCTTCTCGATTTCGTCGAACAGGATCACCCGATACGGACGCCGACGCACCAGTTCCGTCAATTGTCCGCCGTCGTCGTACCCAATGTACCCGGGCGGTGCGCCAACCAGCCGCGAGACCTCGTGCCGCTCCCCGTACTCGGACATGTCCAGTCGGATCATCGCCTCCTCGTCACCGAAAAGGAACTGCGCAAGCGCCCGCGCCAGCTCCGTCTTGCCGACGCCCGTCGGCCCCAGGAAGATGAAGCTCCCGATTGGGCGCTCCGGGTCTTTCAGCCCCGCCCGTGCCCGACGGATCGCGTCGGACAGCGCGGTCACGGCCTGCTCCTGCCCGATCACGCGCCGATGTAGTTCCTCCTCCATCCGTGTAAGTCGCTGGGTCTCCTCCTCCAGCATTCGGGTCACCGGCACGCCGGTCCACTCCGAAATCAGCGTCGCGATATCGTCTACCTCGACCGTATTGCGGATACTCTTCTCCTGCTTCCACGTGGAGAGCGCTGTTTCATACTCGTTCTGCAGCTGCGCCCGCTCCTGCTTGATCCGCGCCGCCTCCTCAAAATCCTCCCGGTTCGACGCTGCCTCATCCTCGATTTCAAGCTGCCGCATCCGCTGATCCATCTGTTTCAGCTCAGGTGTGAACGACTCCGCGTCGATCCGCAGCCGTGACCCCGCCTCGTCGATGAGGTCGATAGCCTTGTCCGGCAACTGCCGATCCGTGATGTAGCGCGCGCTAAGCCGTACGGCGGCATCCAACGCCTCCGGCGTGATGGTCACCTTGTGGTGCGCCTCATAGCGCGGCGCGACGCCCTGGAGAATCCGGATCGCGTCCTCTACGGACGGCTCTTCGATATACACCGGCTGGAAACGTCGCTCCAGCGCCGTGTCCTTTTCGATGTGCTTGCGGTACTCATCCAACGTCGTCGCGCCCACTGCCTGTAGCTCGCCACGTGACAGTGCCGGCTTGAGCATGTTGGAGGCGTCCATCGAGCCCTCGGCCGCCCCTGCGCCGACAACCGTATGCAGCTCGTCGATGAACAGGACGATGTCGCCGTGAGCGGCCCGCACGTCGTTCAGAACGTTCTTGACGCGCTCCTCGAACTCGCCGCGGAACTTCGCCCCGGCAACCAGCGCCCCCATGTCAAGCGCATGGACGCGCGCATGACTCAACGACTCCGGCACGTCTCCGGCAATAATTCGCTGTGCCAACCCCTCGGCGATGGCCGTCTTGCCGACACCCGCCTCGCCGATGATTACTGGGTTGTTCTTGGTGCGTCGAGTCAGGATCTGCATCACGCGCTGAATCTCAACCTGCCGCCCGATAACCGGATCAAGCTTGCCCTCCTCGGCCAGCGTCGTCAGATCGATGGTGTAGCGATCCAGCGCACGAGATGGACGCTCGGATCGCCCGTGCCCCGGCTCAGCGCCGCTGTCCGCGCCGCCTTGCGCCTCTTTCAGCGCTGTCTCAAGGCGCGGTTGCGTCAGGTTGAACTCCTTGAAGATCGCGTCCGATTGGCCGTTGCTCACGCCCACCGCGCCCAGCAGCAGGTGCTCTGTCCCGATCTGCTCGGAATTGAGCCTCTTCGATGCCGTTGTCGCGCCCGTCAGTAGTCCCTGTGTTCGTGGTGTCAGATAGAGCTGTGTCGTGCCGCCGGCCACCTTTGGCGCGCTGTTCAACACCCCCTCGAAACGGTCCGCCATCGCATCAACGTCGATGCCGAGCCGTTCGAGCACGATAATCGCCTGGGAATCCGGCTGTTGAAATATCGCGTAGACAATGTGCTCCACGTCCAGCTGGCTGTGGCTCATGTCCATCACCGTCTGCTGCGCCACGGCAAGCGCCTCCTGCGCTCCATCCGTGAAGCGATCAGGGCTCATCATGACTGTGTTTCCTCGCTTTCATTGCGCTTGATTCTCTGTGGTTGAGCATTATCCGCCGATCCATCCGCCAGCGCCCTGACACCTGTCAGTCGCTCAATCGCTCCCTCCAGGTCCTTGATGCGCTGTTCCATCTCGGCCATGCGCCCGCTCATCCGCATGATGACTTCCGCGCCGGCAAGATTGACGCCAAGCTCGTCGATGAGCGACTTGATCTTCTGGATGCGCTCGACGTCGGAATCACTGTAATAGCGCACGTTGCCGCGGGATCGCTGAGGCTGAACAAGTCCGTTGCGTTCGTAGTAGCGCAGCGTTTGAACGTGCAGACCGACCAGCCGCGCTGCAACGCGAATGGAGTACACAGGATCACTCGGATTGCGGAAGCTCATTCCTTACCTCCTGCCATCTCGCGCATCTCGCGCAGCTGCGTCAGCAGTTCACGCTCGGATTCCTGTAAGCCCTTTGGCAGCGTCACACTCACCTTCACCAAGAGATCGCCCGCGCCCGTTCCGCGCATCTTCGGCATTCCCTTGCCCGCGATGCGGAACGTCTGGCCGTTGTCCGTCTCAGGCGGGATGCGAAGCGCCACGCCAGAACCGCCAATTGTCGGCACGATCACCTCACCACCGAGCAGCGCGTCCAGCATCGGAACCTTGACCTCGGTCGTCAGGTCGGACCCCTTGCGACTGAACTGCGAATCCGCCTTGACCGTCACTTTCAGATACAAATCGGAGTTTCCGCCCCCGGGCGTCCTCGGGCCTGCTCCGCTCATCTTCACCCGCGAGCCGGTGTCCACGCCCGCCGGAATCTGCGCGTCGATGGTCCGTGTTCCGCCCTCTCCGTCCTGCAGACGTATCGAGCGCCGCGTCCCGTGAAAAGCCTCTTGTAGTGTTACTTCCACTGCAACGTCACGAGGGCGTGCTTCTCGAGGGCGCTGGCGGAACGCCGACTCACTCCCGCCTCCACCACCTCGAAAGAACTGTCCGAGAATATCTCCAAGCCCGCCGAAGCCCTCTGCGCTGCCAAAGCGGAACGCGCCGCCCATCCCGGGCCCCGCGCCGAATCCACCCTGACGCTGCATCTCCTCGATGCGATCGGCATGCATCCAGTTCTCGCCGTACTTGTCGTACTTCTTGCGATTGTCCTTATCGCCCAGAACCTCGTGCGCCTCGTTGATCTCCTTGAAGCGCTGTTCAGCCGACTCGTCGCCCGGATTCACGTCCGGGTGATACTGGCGGGCAAGCTTACGGAACGCTGACCTTATCTCCTTGTCGGAGGCCGACCGCGAAACCCCAAGCGTCTTGTAATAGTCCGTCGCCGCCATCACATCAAGCCGATACTTCGCCGTCCCCTACCACCTGCTTCGAGTATGTTCTTGCTAACAAATTCATCATACCCCTAACAACACCATTGTCAACTTTCTATTTGGAGTTTACCTGTCATTCTGAGCGCAGCGAAGAATCTAAAGCTTACCTGCTCAGGCACATCCCCTGCCGCCCATCCCCCTGCGCTAAACTGGCAACAAGAGCAAGCTGACCCTCGAATAACAGGAAAATACTGAAGCGCGGACCAAACTGGAACGGCCCTAAAAATGCCCAACGTCTACACACGATACGGTGACAAGGGAGAGACCGGTCTCCTTTACGGCGGCCGCGTTCCCAAGAATGACCCGCGTGCTGAGGCCTACGGCACCGTCGATGAGGCCGTCTCTGCCATCGGGCTGGGCCGCAGCCACTCTGAGGACGACCGCGTCCGTGATATTGCCATGGCCCTCCAGCGTGAACTCTTCACCGTCGGCGCGGAACTTGCCACGGACGTTGGCCACTTTCAGACCTTCCTCAAGCACTTCTCACCTGTTACACAGGAGCATGTCGACACGCTCGAATCCACTATCGACTCCCTCCAGGAGGAGTTTGAGCTGCCCCGCGCCTTCGTCATCCCCGGCGCGACACCCGCCTCCGCCGCCCTCGATCTCGCCCGCTCGACGCTGCGCCGGGCAGAACGCCGCGCCGTTGGCCTCATGCAGGACGGCTACCTGCGGGAAGAATCGCTCGTCATTCCGTATCTAAACCGCGCCGCCGATCTCCTTTTCATCCTCGCCCGCTACCAGGACCGGCGCCTCCCAATGGAGCTTCTGACCGGTGAGCAGTAACGTAGCAGCCCCCCTAATCGCGGTCGTGGATTACGGCGCGGGCAACCTCCGCTCTGTCGCCAAAGCGCTCGAAACCGTCGACTTTCGCGCTATTGTCACGGATAAGGCCGCCGATCTCGAAAACGTCGATGGCGTCGTCTTTCCCGGACAGGGCATTGCGGGCCCGTGCATGGTGAGGCTCCGCGATGCGGGTATGGATTCCGCTTTACAAGACCTCATCGCTCGTGATGTCCCATTCTTCGGCGTCTGCCTGGGCCTCCAACTCCTGTTCGATAAGACTGAAGAGGGCAATGCCCAATGCCTCGGCCTCATCCCCGGCGAAAACGTCCGATTCGCCCACGAGCTAACCGTCCCGCACATGGGCTGGAATGATGTCACGTTCACGCGCGACCACCCCGCCACCACCAACATCCCGCCCAACTACCAGTTCTATTTCGTCCACAGCTATTACCCCAAACCGGCGGACGGGGATATGACGCTCGGCGTCACCGACTACGGCGGCCAATTCGCCAGCGTCGTCGCGCGGGACAAGCTTATTGCTACCCAGTTCCATCCGGAAAAGAGCGGCAGGCCCGGCCTCGCCCTCTACCGTGACTTCTTTAACTGGGCAATTTAGAGCAGTGTAGAGGCGATTGGATAATCGGACGATCTGAAACTGGCCAAAGTCTGGAATTGATGATGGAAATAATCCCCGCCATAGATCTGCGCAATGGCAAGGCCGTCCGCCTGTTTCAGGGCGACTATGACCGCGAAACTGTTTTTGACGACGACCCCGCCGCTGTCGCCCGCTCATGGGAAGAGCGGGGCGGTGTTCGCATTCACCTCGTCGACCTGGATGGTGCCCGCGAGGGCAACACCGGCCAGGCGCAGTTGGCCGCCTCCATCGCCGCCGCCGTCTCTATTCCCGTCCAACTCGGCGGCGGCGCCCGATCCATGGACGACATCACTGCCCTCATCGATGCAGGGATCGACCGCGTCATTCTCGGCACCGTCGCCGTCACCAATCCTGAACTCGTTCGTGAGGCGTGCGAGCGTTACGGCGACCGCATCGCCGTCGGCCTTGATGCCAGAGATGGCCGCGTTGCTGTCCGGGGATGGACCGAGGACTCGGGCGTCAAAACGCTTGAACTCGCAAAGCAGCTGATGGAGTACGGCGCGTGCCGCTTCATCCACACGGACATTTCCCGCGATGGTGCGATGCAGGGTGTCAACGTCGAAGCCATGCAGGGTTTCGCGGAAGCCGTCGCCCCCGTTCCCGTCATCGCATCCGGTGGCGTCACAACCCTGGATGACATCCGCGCACTCGCCGCCACAGATGTAGAAGCCGTCATCATCGGTCGCGCCCTCTACACCGGTGATGTCTCCCTCCCGGACGCGATATCCGCCGCAAGCCCGTAGAATAAACACACCATGCTCTCGCGCAGAATCATCCCCTGCCTCGATGTGAAAGGCGGCCGCGTCGTCAAGGGCGTCCGCTTTCGGGACCACCGTGACGCAGGTGACCCCGTTGAACTTGCTCGCTTCTACGATGAGCAGGGCGCGGATGAACTCGTCTTCTATGACATCACCGCCTCATCAGATGGCCGTGAAATCATGCTTGATGTCGTTCACCGCGTCGCTGAAGAGGTCTACATCCCCCTCACTGTCGGCGGAGGCATCCGTTCCGTCGAGGATGTCCGTACTATGCTCAACGCCGGCGCGGACAAGGTCAGCATCAACACCGCCGCTGTCCAGAACCCTGGACTCGTCCGTGACGCTGCCGCCATGTTTGGCAGCCAATGCATCGTCCTCGGCATGGATGCCCGCCGCATCGCCCCCTCCCAAATTGAAGCGCCACCAAATGAAATCTCTGCCATCGCCTTTGACGACTCCACCCGCTGGGAGGTCCGTACCCACACCGGCGCGGATGGTGGCCGCGCGGCCGGCATCGATGCCGTCAAGTGGGCCCGATACGCCGCCGAGCTCGGCGTGGGTGAAGTGGTCATGAACAGCATCGACGCTGACGGAACGAAGGAGGGCTACGACCTCGATCTGATGCGCGCCGTCGCTGATGCGGTCTCGATCCCCGTCATTGCCAGCGGAGGCGCGGGAAACGTGGAGCATATGACGGAGGTTGTGACGGATGGCAGGGCCGATGCAGCGCTCGCCGCAAGCATTTTCCACTACGGCGAATTCACCATCGCCCAGGCCAAGGAGCACATGCGCACCCACGGTGTTCCCGTGAGGCTGTCGACGAGCGCTGGAGCGTGAACCCTCCAGGCCGTCCCCGCCGCCGCTCACGCTACAGGCTCCGCGCCGTCCTCCTCGACGCCTACGGCACCCTCTTCCACTACGAACCCGCCCGCCTTTCGATACTCTTTGCCGCGATCGTTGAACGACTCAACGTCCCGATAGACTCCGAAATCCTGCTACAACACTGGCGCGTCCACGAGACCGCATTCCGCCAGTCCCGCGTCTGGCTCACCGACGATGGCGAATGGGACGCGCCGCCGCCGGACCAATTCACCCCGTACCGTGAGGCGTGGCGAAACGCCTTTGAACTCGCCTCCGCAGAACTTAGCTTGGACCCGGCCTACATCCCCTCAGCTATCAAGATGATCTATGAAGACCTCAAGGGCAGGGGAATGTACCGCGACGTTCAGCCCGCCCTCGAAGCCCTTCGCGCCCGTGTGCCATTGGCCATCGTCAGCAACGCTGACCACGAATACCTGCACGGCACGATAGCAACACACGGCTTGGCATTCGACCACGTCATCCATTCAGAGGGCGTGAAAATCTACAAGCCCCATCCCCGGATTTTCGAAACGGCTCTTGCCGCATTTGGAATCGATGATCCCTCGCACGCCATCTACGTCGGTGACACCCCCAAGGAGGACATCCATGGACCCCAGGGCATAGGCATCCCTGCCGTCTGGATCAACCGCGCCGGCGCGGACTGGCCGAGCGACATTCCCACAACCCCCGACTACGAAATCTCCAGCCTCCTCGGCCTCGTGGACATCGTTGCCTCCAAAACTCTCTCCGCCCTTTAACCCTCTCGTCATTCCCGCGAAAGCGGGAATCCAGTGCCGCCCGTAGGGCGGCCACTCCCCGCACCCAATACAATTGAATAACGCGCAACAACAAGGCGCAGGAGAAAACCCATGCCAACCCAACTGATAATCAACGAAAAAGCCCTCATTCCCGCCATCGCTCAGGACGCCGTCACTGGTGCCGTTCTTATGGTTGCCTACATGAACCATCAGTCCCTCACGCGCACAATCGAATCCGGTCAGGCGTGGTTCTACAGCCGTTCACGGCAGGAGCTCTGGCACAAGGGCGCAACCTCCGGCCACTTCCTCAACGTCGTGGAGATTCGCGCTGATTGTGACGGCGACGTGATTTTGCTCAAAGTGAATGCGGAAGGCCCCGCCTGCCACACCGGCAATGAGTCTTGTTTCTATGAGGAATTCGATACCTCAGACTGGCAGATGGAACCCGCTGCACAGGACCAACTTGGCGCGACTCTAACCGAACTTGCCATGACTGTCGCCCAGCGCAGGAAAGATATGCCTGAGGGCAGCTACACGGCCTCCTTGTTCGAGCGCGGCACTGAGCGAATCGCCCAAAAGGTCATCGAAGAGGGTGGAGAGACCGCGCTCGCGGCAATGGCAAAAGCTCCTGACCGCGTCCGTGCGGAGGCCGCCGATCTTCTCTACCACCTCACCATCCTCCTTGAGGACGCCGGCGTTTCCCTGTCAGATGTCGCGACGGAACTCGCAGACCGCCGCCGATAGAAAAACCAACACTGCAGCGATGCTAATGCCGGAACGCGGGATTCCGCCTCAACAAGCCGTTCAATGTTGAGCGCGGGTTAAGAAAAATTGCCCGCGCCAATCTAACTGCGATAAACTGGCCAGTACCTGAAACCGAACTACAAACAGGAGACACGCCAATGCCATCATTAGCCTTCTTTGAAGGGAAAGTCGTCCCGCTTGAGGAGGCCAAAATCAGCGTCGTTACGCACGCCTTTAACTATGGCACTGGCGTCTTTGAGGGTATCCGGGGCAACTGGAACGCAGACCAGGAGCAGATGTACCTCTTTCGGGTGCGCGAGCATTACGCCCGCCTCCTCCGCTCCTGCGCCATGCTCAACATCACGCTGCCCTACTCCCTCGATGATTTCGAGCGCATAACCCTTGATCTCGTCCAGCAGTGCGGTTTCAAAGAGGATGTGTACGTCCGCCCCCTCGCCTACAAATCCTCTGACGTTGTTGGACTCCGCGTCCACGACCTTGACGATGAATTCCTTATCTACATCGTCCCCTTTGGCAACTATCTCGACTCCGACGCCGGCATCCGCTGCACCTTCTCAAGCTGGACACGCATCCAGGACAACGTCATCCCCCCCAGCGCCAAGGTCACCGGCATGTACGTCGCCAACAGCCTTGCCAAAAGTGAAGCTGTCTGGCGCGGCTACGACGAAGCCATCCTGCTCACCGAGGCCAACAATCTCTCGGAGGGTAGCGGCGAGAACATCTTCCTGATCGACAACGGCGTCATCAGCACCCCGCCACAGACCGACGGCATCCTGGATGGAATTACTCGCAACACGGTCATCGAACTGGCAAGAGACGTGCTCGGACTGCGTGTTGAGGAGCGGACAATCCCCAAGACCGAAGTCTATGTAACGGACGAACTATTCATGACGGGCACCGCTGCCCACGTCACCCCGGTACTCGAGGTTGACGGGCGCCCCATCGGCAATGGTGGTATCGGCCCCATCACCGCCGAACTCCAGAAACTCTACTTCGAGGTCATAAACGGCAAGCGCGACGAGTACGCCCATTGGCTAACGCCAACCTATACCCCGGCCGCCGCCCCCGCGTAACCACGTTCGATTCGTCATTCCCGCGAAAGCGGGAATCCAGTGCGGCGCGCAGCGCCGCCGCGCTCGCCCCTTCTTAGATCCCGTCATTCTGGCGAAAGATGGATTCCATCGAGCGGACCCTCACTGCCTACTCCGCAGGCTCCTCCCACGGAATATGGTCCACCGTACGACACCACGAGCACCGACCTCCGGACGCCACCAACTCCTCCGCCGGTGACTCGTTCCCGCATCTGTTGCAATAGCGCAAAGGCGTAGCTGAACCGCGGCAATCATCACAGACAAAGACTCCGCCGCCACCGGCGAACTCCCGCCGCCCGCACCCTGCGCACGTGAGAGTCATACCCCTGGAACGGCAACTGGCGCTCCCACCGTTGGCCGGTACGGCACCTCACGCTCCTCGGTAATCGCGAGGGGATTGTCTCGAGCCAGCGCCCACGCGCGCCTCTCATCCGTCAGTTCGGCAACCCTGTCGAAGCCAACCTGCATATTCGGCACGCGCGAGCCGGTTGCCCCGTGCGCGTCTGTCGCCATCACGTGGATCAATTCCTGCTGCAGAAGGTATTCTCCTGCCTCCAGACAGCCCGGCCCATAGTGATTGAGCAGACTCCCCGTATTGATCTGCATCAGTGCGCCCATGGAAATCAGCCGTCGCGCGATGTCTGGGTCACGCTGGATGATGGTGTTTCGCTCCGGATGCGCGATCACAGGCCGGTACCCAAGCGCCATGATTTCGGCTAGCTGCTCCTCCACATATTCGGGGAAAGAATTAAACGGCGGCTCCGCCAATACATAGCGATTCTCGTTGATGGTCACGCCGTTCCCCGTCTCCAGCTGGTGTCGGAACCCGTTCGTGATTCGTATCTCCTGCCCTGAGAGAAGGGCAACATGAAGGCCCTGCTCGCCGGCGGCGCGCGTCAGCTGATCGATACGACGCCGTGATTCCTGGAGAACCGTCTCTGCGGACCGCGGGAAATTGTGCGGCGTTGTAACGATGGTCGAGGTGTTCTGTTCATGGGCGATCCGCACCATCTCGACCGCCTCTGCGCGGTCACGAGCACCGTCATCGATTCCCGGCAGGATATGGCAATGGATATCAACGAACCCCGCCGCATGATGAGAGTTGCCGAAGTGGTTATTCAACGTCATCCTGTTCTCTTGCTCTGCACTGTCATTCTGAGCACTCCACATGTCATTCTGAGCGCAGCGGAGAATCTAAGGCCTCAATTTGGCGGCACGCTGGAACGCGGTATGCCAATTCCATCACATCTCTAGACTAATCGCGAACCGAGAAAACTACCCGGGCCACCTGAACCGATGCACACGAAACCCCTCCGCGTACTGGTACCCCGGCGACTTTCCCTGCTCTTCGTGCCGCGAGTGAATACGCTCCATCAGCCCCTCAGGGTTGCTGATCTGGCTCGCGTGCTCGCGCAGTGCCGCCACCTTCAGGTCGATGGAGTCCGAAATATCGATCCACGTGTCCGGCTCATCGCTCCACGCCCATGCCTCGGACACGATGTGCGGCTCGAAGCCCTGCTGGGCAAGGTGCGGAAAATGATGCACGTCCCGCGCATAGGGGTACATCGCGTCGAACGCCGCCTGTCCCACGCTCCGGTGATCGCGATGATTGTGACCTCGCCGATTCGGATCAAAAGTGAAGACCACCTCCGGCCTGAACCTTCGGATCTCCCGCACCAGGTGCTCGCGCAGCTCGCGGGTATCCTCCAGTTCGCCGTCCGGGTAGCCCAGGAACGTCACATCCTCGATGCCGAGCACCTTGGCCGCCGCCGTCGCCTCAGCCTCCCGCGTCTTGACCAGGTCTTCAGGCCTTGTATCGGGGTCGGCAGTGCCCGCGCGACCGTCCGTGGCGATGACAAGCGCCCCTTCCCAGCCCTCGCGGATCCACTTGCCAATGGTGCCGCCGCACCCAAACTCCATATCATCCGGATGCGCCGAGATTGCCATCAGCTTCTTCGGGCGCCCTTGTGTGTCAACCATTCAGTCCTCCGTCATTCCTCCGAAAGTATGCCCCGTATTCCGATACGGGGCGGGAATCCGAAACCTCCTCCGTTCGCCCTGAGCTTGTCCAAGGGCGAACCCACCGCTAATCGTTCTAGTCGCCTCCCATAAGACTGATACCGTACCGGCGATATTCCTCTGCATACGCCACGCCGCGCGACTCGCCGTTGCGCGCCGCCCAACTGCGTATCCAGTCTCCGGCATCCTCTCCAAATTGGCTCACGTGCAGTTTCGTCGCCTCAATTTTTGCTTCGATAGTGTCCGAAATGTCAACGAACACATCAGGATTCTCGGCACCCCAGAAATAGATTTCAGCCGTCTTGTGTGTCCCAAGACCTGCCTCGTCGTGCTCAGGGAAATGTAGCCGATCCCGCGCGAACGGGAACACCGCGTCCATCGTCACCATGCCTGTGATGCGATGATCCCGGTGAATATAAAAGCTCGTCCTGAATGGATCTGTCGTCAGAACGATGTCCGGCTTGATACGCCGCACGTGCCGTGTTATCTCGCCAAGCAACTCCCGCCCGTCCACCAGCTCCCCGTCGCCGTTCTGGAGTATGGTCACCTCTTTCACGCCCAGCACCGCCGCCGCGTCCCTCTGCTCCTTGTCGCGCGTTGCGGCAAGATCCGCGTTCGTCAGCGTTGGGTCCTCTGTCCCCTTGTCTCCGTTTGTCGCGACCACGTAATAGACCTCAACCCCATCTTGAGCCAGCCGCGCCACGGTTCCGCCGCACCCGATCTCGGCATCATCCGGATGTGGCGCAACCACCAACACCCGCTCAACCTCCCCAAACTCCTCAATCACAACTTATTCCTCTCCGTCATTCCCGTGAAAACGGGAATCCAGAATTCCCTCATACAGCCCCAGCAACGCCTCCGTGCTGGCCTCCCACGTCATCCCCCGTGCCGCCTCCAGTCCCCCAAGACCAAGACACCGTCTTTGCTCCTCATCATCGAGTAGTTCGCAGATGGTTCGCGCAAGGGCAGGGGCGTCTCCGGCCGGCACAAGTCGACCCGATACCCTGTCCTCGATAAACGAAGCTGGCCCGGGAACATTTGAAGCCACAACCGGCGTCCCACACGCCATCGCCTCCGCCGCCACGATGCTGAAGCTCTCTGAATACGACGGAACGACGACCAGGTCCGCCGCCGCGTAGTGCCACGGCAACTCATCATTCGGTACAACGCCCGCCCACGAAACCCGTTCAGAGACACCCATTTCCGAGGCAAGCGCGCGCAGCCCCGCCGCGTAATCCGCGTCCACCTCCCCGCCCACGAATCGCAAACGCATTCGCGGCCTCTCTGACAGAAGGCCCGCAGCCCTCACCAGCATGTCCGCCCCTTTGATCCGGTCCAGCCGACCAACATACAGCAGCGTCTCCTCATCGCTATGGATGCCCAACCGCGACCGCGCCTCATCCCGATTCATAGGTTGGAATCGCTCGCAATCGACACCGATTGGAGCAACCGCGATACGATCCCGCTCGGCCCCCAACGTTGACACGAGCGTGTCTCGCTCAAACCGCGTCCACGCGACAATCCCGTCCGCGCCGCGCGCAATCGCCCGCTCCGCCTCATACCGCTCGGGTGGCTCAGATAACTCAGACGCCTGCTCCTTGATGGCGGCGATAGTGTGAAAAGTCGTCACATGCGGTATGCCAAACCTGTGTGACACCTCCAGCCCCGCCAGCCCGGAAGCCCAGTAATGTGTGTGAATTAAGTCGCAGCCCTCGCCGATGACAGCCCCAATCTCTGCAGCGTACTGACCCGCCTGCGCAACCCATCCGACCGCGGAACTCGCAGCCGGGGAAGGCAGATGCGCAAAGCGCACGCTCGGGCATTCAGCTTCGCCGTAGTTTCCGCCCTCGTGGCTCGCAGTGATAACAGTCACGGAAACCCCGCGCCGCGCCAACTCCTTGCCGAGCCCAAGCACATAGGCGGACATACCGCCCGCCTTTCCCTTGCCCAGCGCAGCCAACGGGGAGGAATGTAGCGCAACTAACCCCACCGAACGAACAGTCACGGAGCCTCGCTCTCGCGTGCCAGTTGCCATCGGTATAAAACGCGGTCATTGCCGCCAAGATCGTACTTGTATGGCTCGTTTCCGCGCAGGAAATCGTATTCGCGCAACCCTTGTTCAATCGCCCCGCGCAGTTCGTACGCCTTCAGCAGAAGCCCTACTGACAAATGGCGGTACTCCGGGTCGTACCCGCTGTTGTACAGCAGCAGCCGGTCCCCCTCCAAAAAACTCATCGTTGCTGAAACGGGCTTGCCGCCCACATCAAGAAACGCAAGTTGCAGCGAGTCTGCATCTGCCATCGTCCTCGTCAACGTCTCCAGGAATGATCGACGCTCCGGTGTCAGGAAATCCGACTTCGCCTCGCTACTCTTGCCCATCAGCGACACAAAGCTCTCCAGCGCCTCCGGAAGTTCATCGTGTTCGTGGTCATAGATGCGATACTCCGCGTCACCGCTCGCCTCTAACCGCCGTAGCTTACGTCGCAGTTCGTGGCGGTCCTTCTTGGAGAGGCTCTGCACGTGCTCATCCCATGATTCCGGCAACTCAACATACGGAGAAACGTCCCACACAGAGCGGTCTGCCCGCCACCCATGCTCTGAGGCCCGAGACTCCAATATCTGCGTGGACGGCGAATCATCCCGCACACCCGTCAATTCAATGGATGCCCACCCCTCGGACACCCCATAGTCGAGGATCGCCTCCCATACGGACTCCTCCTCGCCCGGATCCGACAAGATGTCCTGGTAGTCCGTCACGTTGTAGTCCAGCCCGAAGGTCACGGAGCCCTTCCCGTGGTTCAGTGGCGCAATTCCGCGCAGTGAGCCGTCGCTGTTCTCCCTGACGGTAAGCACCGGATGCTCGTCAACCGAGCCGCAGCAATCAATTGCCCACGCCGTTTGCCACGGCAGCGAGAGAAAAATCGACTGCGTAGCCGATCTCGTGAACAACTCCGGCCACTCGCCTGTGACAGCCCCAAGCGGCTCCCATTGCACGACGAGAGTCATGAACCTGCGCCTCGTGGAGAGGTTAGCGATATGAACTCTGCCCGCGCCGCCGCGTCCTCCTTAAAGATCCCCCGAAACGCCGTCGTGATAACGCGGCTCCCTGCCGCCCGAACACCGCGAATCGTCATGCACAGGTGCTCCGCCTCCACGCGAACCGCAGCCCCCTGTGGTTGCAGCGCCTCCGCCAACAGGTCCGCGGCCTGGTTCGTCACGCGCTCCTGCATCTGAGGTCGACGCGCAATGCACTCAATGGCCCGCGCCAACTTGCTGATTCCCACAATGCGGCCTGACGGAACATAGGCCACGTGAACCGAACCGAAGAAGGGCAGAAGATGGTGCTCGCAGACGGACATGAACGGAATGTCCCGTATGGTCACCGTATCCCGTGCGCCCTCGTCGTAGGACACCGTCAGGAACTCGCGCGGATCCTGATCGATGCCGGAGAAGAGTTCGGCGTACATTGCCGCCACGCGCGTGGGTGTCCTGTCAATGCCGTCGCGCCTCGGGTCCTCTCCAATTGCGTGAAGAATCTCCTCAACGGCGCGGACGATGCGCTCTTGATCAATCATCCGGGAAAGTATCGACCTTCTACTTGCTTTGCAGTAGTGTATCGCACCCGATGCCGGTCAGTTCATGCCGAGCAGGCGCTCTACTGCCCCAAGATCGGCGGGCGCCTCTTCAACGTTCAACCCTTGTGCCGTCGCATTGTCCGGGTCCTTTAGCCCGTTCCCGGTGATGATGCAAACCACTCGCCGATTCTGCATCTCCGGGTGCGCCGCCGCATACTTCGCCAGCCCCGCGACTGACGCCGCAGATGCCGGCTCGCCGAAGATTCCTTCCTGCCCGGCCAACAGTGAATACGCATCCATAATCTGCTCGTCCGTCACGCTGTCGATCAACCCGCCGGAATGATCCCGTGCCATGATCGCGTTCTCCCAGCTCGCCGGACGGCCGATGCGGATAGCAGATGCCACTGTCTCCGGCTCCTCAACAGGATGACCGAGCACAAGAGGCGCAGCGCCGGCCGCCTGGAAGCCCATCATCCGTGGCAAACGAGTCGCATTGCCCATTGCATGGTATTCCAGGAATCCCTTCCAATACGCCGTAATGTTTCCCGCGTTGCCCACGGGAATGAACAGGTCGTCCGGCGAATCCCCAAGCTCGTCGACAATCTCGAACGACGCCGTCTTTTGACCCTCGATGCGATCCGGATTGACCGAGTTCACCAGCTTGATCGGACCCGGCCCGGCAAACGACCGCACGATGTCAAGCGCATCGTCGAACAGTCCGGAGATAGCGACAACCCGCGCGCCATACATCGATGCTTGGGCCAGTTTGCCTGCTGCGATATTGCCCTTGGGCACGACAACAATGCTCTCCAGCCCGCAGGCAGATGCATACGCAGATGCGGAAGCGCTCGTATTGCCCGTTGACGCGCAGATGACCCCGGTAGAGCCGTCCTCCAGCGCCTTCGCCACCGCCACTACCATTCCCCGGTCCTTGAATGAGCCGGTCGGATTCATCCCTTCAAGCTTGAAATACAATTCCCCGACGCCCAGTTGCGACTCAAGGTGGCGCGATCGGATCAGGGGCGTGCTGCCCTCTCCCAACGTAATCTGCGGGGTTGATTCCGTAACGGAGTCAATCAGGTGGCCGTATCGCGCAAGCACGCCCATCACGCCCCCCGCGTCTCTCGCGCGGACAAGCGTGAAGCGTGCCGGCTCATGCCATCGTCCATGTCAGTCCCCCTACTGACAATGTACCCGTAATTTCGGCCACAGACACCCGCTTTGGCTCGGTCATTCTTCGACGCGGATGATGCTGCCGATTTCGCGCACCACGTCGAGCGATGTCAGCTTGCCCGTGGCGCCACGCAATGCGGATTCTCGTGAGCGGTGCGTCGTGATTACAATCTCTGCGGAACCGGCCGTCTCATCGACCTCCTGCTGAATCACGGAAGCAATGCTGATTGATGCGTCCCCCAGAACCCGCGCAATCGCTGCCAGAACACCGGGCTGATCCGCCACGGTCATTCTCAGATAGTAGCGAAAGTCCAGTTCGTCAATTGGACGCACCCGGCCGGCCGCGCTCAGAGTGTGTCGTGGCCGTGGCCCCCCGCGCCCCGTCAGTCCCCGCGCCACCTCGATGAGATCGCTGAGAACGGCGCTCGTCGTCGGTCCGGATCCCGCCCCACGTCCGTACAGGAGCAGCTCCCCTGCCAAATCACTATCGAACTGAACAGCGTTGTAAACCCCGTCAACCTTTGCCAGCTGCGCGTCGGACGCGATGAATGCCGGATGCACCCGCACGTCAAGCTCACCGTCATCAATGTCCTTTGCGATGGCAAGCAGCTTGATTGCATACCCAAGATCATGCGCGTATCGAAAGTCCCGCGGAGCCAGGTTGCCGATCCCCTCGCAGTAGATTAATTCCGGCGATACGGGCGATCCGTAGGCAAGCATCGCGAGCACCGCTAACTTGTACACCGCATCTGTGCCATTGACGTCGTTGCTGGGATCGGCTTCTGCGTACCCCCGTTCCTGCGCATCCGAGAGGGCATCTTCAAAGGCCATACCCTCGACGGCCATCCGCGTCAGGATGTAATTCGTTGTCCCGTTGATGATTGCCCGCAGCGTCTGAACGCGCGCCCCCGTCAGCCCTCGTTCCAACGCGGAGATGACCGGAATTGCGCCGCCAACGGCTGCCTCGAACTTGAGGCTGGCTCCCTTCGCGCGTGCCATCGCCAGCAGACCCGCGCCATGCTTGGCCATGACCTCCTTGTTTCCTGTCACAACGGAGCGGCCGTCAGCCAACGCCCCTCTGATCGCCGGCAGGGCGGCATCCTCACCGCCCATCAACTCAATGACAATATCGACATCCGGGTGCTCCAGGACGTCTTTCGCCTCAGTCGTAATCAGAGAAGCGTCCACCAGGGAAGAACGACTGCGTCCCGCATCCCGCACAAGGATGCCCTGTACTTTAAGTGGGAGTCCAATCGACTCCTCCAGAAGTGAGCCCTGTGTCGAAAGGGCTTCTGCAACGCCTGTCCCCACGACGCCCATGCCGAGCAGCCCGACGCCGATGTATCCCCGTTCAATGGGGCCCGCCGACCCCTTACTCACTCGCGCTCCTTGTTGGGAAAAGCTCGCGGTCCTGCCTTAACTGCTCTAGCACCCAGCTATATCTATCTGAGCTCAGGCCGCCTGCCGGACGGCTAAGGGCGTCCACCGCCACAAGCTCCGCGCGGCGAGCCGCAATCCAGGCCCGCAGAGCCTTGTCCTGCAACGGCTTGATGTGATCTTCGCGAACGTCGCGCAACTCCAGGTCCCCTTCCGCAAGGAAAATGGAAACACCCGTCGACGTGATGACGGGCCCGGAAACCTCTCCGTCGGCCAGTAGAACCATGATGTCGTCGTATTCTTCTTTGATTCCGCGTGGCACCCAACCGAGGTCGCCGCCCTGCTCGGCAGTGGCGTTGTCATCCGACAACTCCCGTGCAAGGTCCTGGAACGACTCACCGGCATCGTACCGGTCAAGCGCAGCCCGCGCGTCAATCAGGTCAGTGTCGGAACTGTTGAAGCGAATCTCGTATAAATGCCGTTGTTCCAGCTTGGCCGGAATGCTCTCCTGCAATACTGCCTCGAGCTTGTTCATAAGAGCCTGTTCGCGGGCAATTTCCCGGAAGAACTCCTCGGAAACCTGCAGGATTTCAAGGCGCAGCCGCAAGCGTTCCCGGTACTCGGATTCCGGTATGTCCGGATTATCCACGTTGGAAACGCCAACAATCCGTGCCTTCATCTCATTGTCAATCTCCAGGTCGCTTACCGCCACATTCTCAAGCGGCGCGTATTGCTTGACGATTTCACGGCGCTCCAGGTCGTTCACCATGTCAAATATCAGGTTGTTTAGAGACTCCGGCGACCATGTGCCGATTGCCTGCGCCTCCGCAATGATCATCTTCAGCCGCGTCAGATAGTCCCCCCACGTATAACGCGTGTCGTTGATGACAAGCGCAGTCTCGCGGTGAGGCTGAACGAAAACAACGTAGTACCCCGTTGCCGGAATCACGAGCGCCGTGATCAGCAGCAGGATGCCGGCCAGGGACAGTATCCGTGTAAAGCGGTGCCGACGGCGGCGCTCAGTCTCGCGTCGGTGTCCTCCAATGACACCCGAGGACGCGATTTCCTCGCTATTGTTCTGATCCTGTTGGGTCATTGTCAGAACCCTTTAAGGTTCCCGCTACCCCCGCGGGGACAATCTCACTGTGGTACGGCGTTCAGCGCGCCGGCTGCAGATCGTGGAGAGTATCCGTCGTGAACGGGATTAACCCCGCTTGCCGCGCGCGCTTGATCTCCCGTGCCAACGCCCGCTGACAGCGGGAGCATGTGCTCGTCTTGCGTCGAGGCTCAATGCGCGCCCGCTCGGAAATGAACCGCCGCAGCGTTTCCGGCTGCTTGAAGTCCATCACCGCGTCCTTGTCGGCGCAGAATAGGCATACACGCCGACGTGGGTAGAAACGCCGACCTCCCTCGCGACGTCCGCCTGATGGCCTGTCGCCGAATGCGCGTCCGCCCCGCGGCCTGTCCGAGGCCGGTCTCGACGGTGGCCCTCCGACGGGCCCCGATGGTGACTCGGGCGGCGTGGGAGTATCTGTCGTCATGCATTTCCTCCAGGACTGGTTGCGATTAAGTCTACACGGCTTTGGGAGGGTAGGGGAGTGCAGAGGCGCCGCTCCTAGAACGGCAGGTCATCCTCCGCCCCGCCGCCACCGAAAGCCTCGCCGGGATAGTCCTCTTCACGCGGCGTCCCGCCCCCCTCTCCCGGTCTGCTCATAAAGACAACGTTCTGCGCCACAATCTCGATAGTTGTCCGCGGTGTCCCGTCGCGTCCTTCCCACCGATCCGTCCGCAGACGGCCGTCCACGTAGACCTTTTGTCCCTTGCTCAGGTACTGGTTGCAGCGTTCTGCAAGCTGATTCCACGCCACAACGCGGAACCACTCCGTCTCCTCGTGCCGCTCACCGTCCTGCGTGTTGTACGTCCTGTTGACAGCTACGCTAAACGTTGTCACCGGGTTCCCATTCGGCGTGTACCTCATCTCCGGATCGCTCCCGAGGTTGCCGATGGCTGTCATCCTGTTCAGAGTCATAAAGAACCACCATCCCCCAACATGCGCGTCTACACGCGCGTCACAAACGTTCGCAGGTGATTCTCATTGGCGCGCAGCGTGGTAGTGAGTGCGGCAACGGCGTCACCCGACATCTCGAAACGGGAAACGACCATTGTTCCGTCGGTCTTTGCCTTGATTGGATATGCAAGCCGACGACGCCCCTGTACTTCGGTCGCCTCGTCTGACCCGCCCCGATCGGCAATGACCTGCTTGATTCGGTCCACCGCCCCGTTCAATTCCTCGTCCTGGATTTCAGGGTCCAGGATCACCATCAATTCGTATCGAGTCACTCACCCTCCCTTGCCGTTTTTCGCTAATGAAGTATACAAGAGACCCCGTCCCATCCAATCTCTTGCCTGTCGTGGAATTCGCTGTCAGTTAGTCAAACAACTCGGGTATCGGATGCGCCCCGGTCAACGCCTGTACTTCTACTCGAGCACCCTCAAGAACGGCCTCATCCTCCGGATTCCTGAGCACCCGTGTAATCAGCCGTGCCACGGAACGAGCGTCATCCTCATCGAAGTTTCGGCTTGTGATTGCCGGCGTCCCAATCCTGATGCCGCTCCCCACACGAGGCGGAAGCTCGTCGAACGGAATCGCGTTCGGATTCGTAATGATGCCTACCGATTCCAGCAGGTCAGCCGCCGCCTTGCCCGTCGTGTCCAGCGTCGTCACATCCACGAGGAAGAGATGGCAGTCCGTGCCACCGGAAACGATGCGAAGCCCATCCTCCGCCATCTCCGCCGCCATCGCGCGCGCATTCCTCAGCACCTGGTCCTGGTACGCGCGGAATGATGGCCGAAGCGCCTCGCCAAAGCACACGGCCTTTGCCGCGATGGTGTGCATCATCGGGCCGCCCTGCGCC
The DNA here is from genome assembly GCA_009841045.1 of Dehalococcoidia bacterium. Lineage (GTDB taxonomy): Bacteria > Chloroflexota > Dehalococcoidia > UBA6926 > UBA6926 > VXMO01. Next base: position 3,765 of record VXMO01000044.1, on the reverse strand, counting down.
CCCGGAAAGACGGATCGATCGATTGCCGATGCGTACTCCTGCTTGCACAGGATGAACGCGCCGCGCGGCCCACGCAGGGTCTTCTGAGTCGTCGATGTCATGATGTCTGCGTAGGGAGCGGGATCGGGGTAGACGCCCCCCGCAATCAGGCCCGCGTAGTGGGCCATGTCTACCATCAGCAGCGCGTCAACCGAGTCTGCCACGCGCCGTAGATTCTCAAAATCAATTGACCTCGGATAGGAACTCGCGCCCGCCACGATGATCTTTGGGCGATGCTCTCGCGCCAGCGACTCCACCTCGCCGTAATCAATCATCTCCGTCTCGCGGTCCACCCCGTACGAGACGAACTTGTAGTACTGTCCGGAGAAACTGACCGGGCTCCCGTGGGACAGGTGTCCACCCTGGTCAAGCCTCATGCCGAGAATGGTGTCTCCCGGCTTCACGAATGCAAAATACGCCGCCATGTTCGCCTGCACGCCGCTGTGCGGCTGCACGTTCGCGTGCTCCATCCCGAAGAGTTCCTTCAGGCGATCCCGGGCCAAGTCCTCAACAACGTCCGCGAATTCGCACCCCGCGTAATACCGTCGCCCCGGATACCCCTCCGCGTATTTCTCCGTCAACGCGGATCCCTGCGCCTCCATCACCGCGCGGCTCGTGTAGTTCTCGGAAGCGATGAGGATAATCGAGTCCCTCTGACGCGCCTCCTCGCCCTCAATGGCGGCAAATACCTCGGGATCAGACTGCGACAACAGTGACATGAAAGCTCCTTAATCTACCCCTCGTCTCAGTATAGCAACGGCCACACTGCTGTCCCCAACTCCCCCCGTCAATTCCACCCCACTCCCCTCATTCCGGCGAAAGCATGCCCCGTACCTCGATACGGGGCCGGAATCCATCGGGTATGTCATTCTGAGCGCAGCGAAGAATCCAAAAAACTCTTCATCCCACCCGCTCACCCTGAGCCTGTCGAACGGTGACCCTCTCCCCGTCCGTCACTAGCGTCACCGTCCCGTGCATATCAGTCCGAAGAATGACCGGCGCAGACGCCAGCGACTCTAACCGTTCAAGCGTCTCCGGATGCGGATGACCGAACCTGTTGCCCTCGCCCGCGCTGATGATCGCAATGCGAGGGGACACAGCCTCAAGGAACTCCCCACTCGAAGAATAACGGCTGCCTTGGTGTGCAACCTTGAGAACTGTCGCTTGCAGGTCCACCCCGGAATCCAGTAGGAAATCCTCACTAGGACTGTAAATGTCAGCCGCAAACAGGAACGAAACATCCCCGTAGATCAGCTTCGAAACCACGGAATTGTCATCGTGTTCAGTGGCCGTGTCGAATGGCCGGTCAGACGGTGGATGAAGTATCTCCAACCAGGCCCCGCCTCCTAAGTCCAACACAGTCCCTCGCTCGGCCCGCGCCACAGTCAGATCCGTCTGCTCTCTCAACGTCTGCGTCCACTGCTGACCATAAATCGTCCTTGATTCCAGCTGTGGATCCACCACGAATCCCACGTCATAGCGTCGCAGGGTTTCCGTCAGCCCAATCAAGTGGTCCGCGCTCGGATGCGTGAGAAGTACGACGTCGATACGCCGCGACCACCATGGCAGGTGCTCTGCAAGCCGCTGCTGCAACAGCGACCCGTTCGGCCCTCCGTCAATGAGAACGCGCCGACCCGTCGGCGACTCAACAAGGATGGAATCCCCCTGACCTACGTCGAGCACGTGAACCGTTAGCTGCTCTTCGCTGGTGATATAAGGAGCTGCCGCCCCAATCCCGGCAGTCGCCGTCATGATGACCAGCCCGCCCAGTACAGGCCATGAAGTCAGTATCCGCCGCCCGCTCGACATGGAGATGCTCGGCAAAGATACCACCGGCCCCAGCAGCCCGGAGGGTTCCCTCAATATTGGGATGAGGAACAAACCGGCCATGATGAGATAGATCACAACCACCGCCTCCACGCCCAACGGCGCTACCGTGATTGCAGAAAAAGTCGGTGACGAAAACACCGACGACAATCCAATCAGGAACGTCAGGAACGGCCATGCCACCCACGCCGCCATGGACGCGAACGCGCCGTCCACAAACATCCCCGCTACGGCCGTCATCGTGGATGTGACCAGCACGGCAGGCAAGGCCGTTGTCCCCACCAGGCTCGCCGGTATCGTGAACAAGGAAGCCGCCCCAAAATAGTGAAGCAGCAGCGGCTTGATTCCGATCACCGCGCCCAGCGACGCCGCAATTCCTGTTGCTCCGACCTGCCGCAAACTACCCGTTAGGCCTGTGCCTGAGTTAGCCATGTTTCCGCCGGACGAAATGCCCATGAGTCGCCGCAGCGGATCCGTGAGAAAAACGATTCCTGCCATCGCCGCCACGGTCATCTGGAACGATGCAGTCGTCATCACCCGCGGGTCCCAGAGAGCGATGACCGTCGCCGCGAGGACCAGTGCCAACCCCCCGCTCGGTTGTCGTCCGAAGGCAATCGCTCCCAGGTAAACGCTCCCCATGATTGCCGCCCGAACGACAGGCGGATTCAGCCCGGAGAGAATCGCATATGTCCAGATGAGTGCAAGCGGCAAAAGCACAAACAACCCGCGCCGCCGCCCAAAGACCATCACGCCTGTTACGAGCGCCACGCCCAACACGACGCTCACATGCAGCCCGGAAATCGCCAACAGGTGCGCCGTCCCCGCGCGGCGCCACTCATCGTTTAGCTCCCCGGGTAAATCATCCCGTTGCCCAAGCAGCAGCGCCCTCGCCAGTTCCGCTTGAGGGGATGGCAGATTCTGTTCCAATGACGTGCTGAGGCGACTCCGCAATGAATTCAATAAACGCATCGGCGGCGGAGCGCGTTCGACCAGTCGAAGATTAGGCCGCATCAGGATGACAAGATCGTCCGGCCAGGACGCCCCCGCTCCTTGCTGCCCCGCTGCAATGTCCCCGTCATCACCGTCCGGTACGAGATGCTGTGGGATCCCGGTCAATGTCACACGATCGCCGGAACCAAGTTCATACTGCGGAGGATAGACCCACGCGATTGCATCCCCCTCCACACCAACCCCTTCGAACTCGGCTTGATCAGGCAACTGCGCGTTCTCAAGCGTCACGCGAACACGTGTCAATTGACCACGAGGCGACGGCGCATCTCGCACGACACCCTCAAGAACAGCCTCTCTGCTCGCGAGCTGGCCCGCCGGAATTGCAGAGGTATTCACATCCGGCAAAGCCCCCCGGGCCATTCCCGCCAGGCCCCCCAGAGCCAATAGACACGCTAGGAGCAAACCTCCGCGACGTGATAGAAATGCCGCCGCTGCGTTCACCGCTATGAGCGCGAACATAATCATGAGTGGCACTTGAATGAGAAGCGACATCGCCAGACCACAGAAAATTCCAACTGCAGGAACAAAGAGACGCATCGCAAACTAGTCCACTGAGACGAACGGACGAATCGCTGCCAGCGTCGACGGCCCGATGCCCGGAACATCAAGCAGTTGATCCACGTCTGTGAATGCGCCGGATGCCTCCCGGTAATTCACAATCGCCTGCGCTACGGTTCGGCTGATGCCTGGCACGGATTCGAGTTCGCTGGTGCCGGCGATGTTCACATTCACGGTGGCCCGCAGAACGGGAATCGCGTACCGCGCGCCGTCTTGAATCGGTTCTGCCAGGTTAAGTGCGTGCATATCCGCCGTCGAAAGCGTGCCACCGGCGGCCTTGATTGCGTCGATGAGCCGCGTTCCAGTCGGCAGCGTATACAACCCCGGCTC
>VXMO01000026.1 GCA_009841045.1 Dehalococcoidia bacterium | reverse complement strand
GGGTTGGTGGGGGATGGGGCGGTTATTCCCACTCTATTGTTCCCGGGGGTTTACTGGTGATGTCATAGACGACGCGGTTGACGTTCGGGGCCTCGTTGGCGATGCGCGATGAGATTCGGGCTAAGAGGTCGTAGGGCAGGCGCGCCCAATCGGCGGTCATGGCGTCTTCTGAGGTGACGGCGCGGATGGCGATGACGTTTCCATACGTTCGAAAATCGCCCTGCACGCCGACGGTGCGGGAGGCCGTAAGGACGGCGAATGACTGCCAAAGCTCGCGTGTCAGGTTGGCGTTTCTGATTTCCTCATTGACGATGGCGTCGGCTTCGCGGAGTGTATGCAACCCCTCGCGCGTCACCTCGCCGAGGATGCGGATGGCCAGGCCGGGCCCGGGGAACGGCTGCCGCCAGACGATCTCCTCCGGTAGGCCAAGTTCCGAGCCGACGGCGCGAACCTCATCCTTAAAGAGGTAACGCAGCGGCTCAACCAACTCCAAGCGCATCTCCTCCGGCAGGCCGCCGACGTTGTGGTGGGTCTTGATGACGGCGGAGGCGGTGTTGTCCGCGGTGAGGCTCTCGATGACGTCAGGGTAGGTGGTGCCCTGTACGAGGAAATCGACCTCGCCGAGCTTGCCGGCCTCTTCCTCAAAGACCCAGATGAACTCCTCGCCAATGGTCTTGCGCTTGGTTTCGGGGTCGGTGATTCCCTCGAGGCGCTCAAGGAACCTGTCCGTGGACTCGCTGACGATGAGATTCATGTGGAGGTTGCGCTCAAACGTCTCGCGCAGGCGCTCCGGCTCGTCCTTCCGGAGCAGGCCGTTGTTGACGAAGATGCAGGTGAGCCGATCTCCGATTGCGCGATGGACGAGGGCGGCGGCCACCGCCGAATCGACACCGCCGGAGAGGGCGCAGATTGCGTGGCCGTCCCCCACCTGCTCGCGGATGTGCGCCACGGTGGCCTCGACGAAGTTGGCCGCGGTCCACGTGGGCTCGCACTTGCAGACCCTGAACAAGAAATTCTCAAGCAGCTGTTTGCCGTTAGGGGTGTGGACGACTTCGGGGTGGAATTGGATGCCGTAGTAGCCGGAGTCGTTGGCCATCGCGGCGATGGGGGAGTTGTCCGTGAACGCCAGCGTCTGGAAACCCGCCGGAGGGGTAGTGACGTGATCGCCGTGGCTCATCCAGACGGGCATCGTTGGCGGCAGGTCTTCAAGGAGCGGATCGGCAATCGTGGCAGCGCGGTGGAGCACGGAATGGCCGTATTCACGGAAGCTGGAGTTCTCAACAGCGCCGCCAAGCTGGTGGGCAAGGAGCTGCATGCCATAGCAGATGCCGAGGATCGGCACGCCCGCCTCATAGACCTCTGCGGGGGCCATGGGCGCGTCCGGTTCATAGACGCTGGCCGGGCCGCCGGAGAAGATGAATCCCTTTGGACGCAGCCGCTGAATCTCATGCCACGGCATCGTTGCGGGCACGACTTCGCAATAGACGTTCAGTTCACGTATGCGGCGGGCGATAAGAAGGCTGTACTGGGAGCCAAAATCGATGACGACGATGAGGTCACGCGCGGGGGGTTGTTCCGTGTCTGCGTCCGGGTGGCGCGCCTCGGCGTACTGGGCAATCTCAAGGTAGGTCGCGATTTCGCGATCATCGCCCGTGGCGATGCGGTGGCTCACACCAGGTTGCTCGTTGGTCACGCGCGCTGCCAGTCCCCCAAAAGCGTCCCCATTGACGCTCAGCCTACTAACCGGTGCTATACTTGGTCAAGGAGTCACAACGTGACCGATCAAACCGTCGTAGACGAGGCAGAAGTCAAGGCAACGGACCCAGAGCTTCAGATTCGCGCAGCAGTCGTGATGCTTCGGGTTGGCGGAATAGTGTGCTTCCCGACGGATACCCTTTTCGCGCTTGGCGCGGACGCATTTAATGCGGAGGCGGTCGAGCGGGTCTATCGCGCGAAGGGCCGCGACCATGGGCAAGGCCTGCCCGTTCTGCTCTCGGATGCGGAGCAACTCAACAAGGTGGCCATCGACCTGCCGGACAGCGCGTGGAAACTGGCGAATCGCTATTGGCCGGGCGCGTTGACGATGGTCGTCAAGCGCTCGCCGGACCTGCCGGATATCGTCAGCGGCGGCGCAACGACGGTTGCGGTTCGCGTGCCGGATCATCCCATTGCGCGAGATCTGATTCGCGAGTTTGGTCGGCCAGTTATCGGCACAAGCGCCAATCGCTCCGGTTCGTCCGACGCCCGTTCACTTGACGACGTGTTGGAAGAACTGGGCCCGTGGCTGGACTATGCGGTGGGGGAGGGAACCCTGCCTGCCGGTCAGCCGTCCACCATCGTTGATCTGACAACCAGCCGGCCCCAGGTGCTGCGCGAGGGCGCGATTCCCTCGGATGAAGTCATTGCCGCTATCGCCGATTCCGACTCCAACGAGGGGCAGAATCCGCGCGGCAGGCGCACGCGCGTTAGCTGAGCGGCATCCAAAGGCATCGTTCGGACGTACTGACCGGTGGGGAGGGACGTTCGATGGAAGCCCCGGCGTCTCTCGACAGATTCCGTTCCACAATCGATGAGGCCATCGCCCGTATTTTGACCGGCCGCCAGGGCCAGCTTTTCGATATGATGCGCCATCACCTTGGGTGGGAGGATGGCGCGCTGACCCAGGGCGGCAAATATCTTCGGCCCACTCTCGCACTGGTGACGGCGGAGGCGTGCGGCGGGAAGTGGGAGGATGCGCTGCCCGCCGCGGTTGGGCTGGAACTGCTGCACAACTTCTCACTGATCCACGACGACATCCAGGATGAGAGTACATACCGGCGTAATCGCCCGACGGTGTGGAGCAGATGGGGGGCGTCACAGGCGATCAATGCTGGAGACGCGATGCACGCGCTCTCTCAGCTTGTGGTGCTTCGAATGGCGGAGGACGGCGCGCCCCCGCACAGCGTTCTCCATGCTGTACGGATGCTGGATGAGACGTGCCTTGCGCTGTGCGAAGGGCAGACAGCGGACATGGATTTTGAGAACCGCAGCGATGTGACAGTTGACGATTACAAGGCGATGATCGGCAACAAGACGGCTGAGGCGTTCCGGTGCGCGCTGGAGATCGGCGGCGTGTTCGCGGGCGGATCGGCAGAGCAGGTCAGGGCGCTTGGTGAGGCCGGTTTCGAGATGGGCATCGCGTTCCAGATTCATGACGACGTGCTTGATATCTGGGGCGGGGAGATCATCGGCAAAGAGACCGCGCTGGATATCCGCGACGGCAAGAAGAGTTTGCCCGTCGTTTATGGCCTCACACAGGGGGACTCGCCGGAGGCTGAGCGGCTGCGGGATCTGTACCAAAGTGGGTTCGGGCCGGATGCGGTGGGTGACATTGTTGCCCTGTTGGAGTCGTTGGGCGCGTCCGATTTCTGTGCCGCGGAGGCGGCCTCACACTGGGCAAAGGGGCGGGCGCTAATTGAGTCGGCGGGGCTGCCGGATGATGGGGCAGCGGCGCTGATCGAGATTGGGGATTATCTGATTAACCGGCCGAACTAGCGGCTTGTCACCCCGTCTCGCGGATGCGCAGCATCAACGTGTCGCCGTCTTCCCATGGCGCGCTTGTGAGGCTCCATGTCCACGTTGCCGCCGTTTGGTTGACGGTGGCGTCTGACACGTTCAGAGATGTGTCGATGGAGCCGTCCAACTCAATGAAGTCCAGCGTCTTTCCGGACAACGAGACATGGTCATCCAGCGTCAGGATGACCTCATCATCATCGTCATCCCACACGAGGCTCTCGATCTCATAGTCATTACTGCCGACGGTGAACTCATCCGGATCAATAACGCCGTTCGACGCGTCCGCGCCGACAGTTGTTCCGATGGTCACCGGATCAAAGAACGCCTCATGGAGGGTGCCGGCGGGGGCGGTGACGGTGATGAACACCTCTTGCCGCTTCTTCTCCAGGTCGGGCGTTCCGTCGCAGATGATGTATGCCTTTGGCCGCGGGCTGTAGTAGAACTTGTACTCCCTTGCGGGAAGGGGTCGTATCGCGTCCACAACACCCGGGTACTTCCAGCTAAACCAAGCTGCGTCGCTGCCAATTAGTTGATAGTCGCCGGCGTTGGGCGGCGGGGTCGCAGGAAGCTCGCTTCCATATGGATCGGTGAACGCCATCGTTCCTCCAGCCAGGCCGGAGCCGAGGGAGGCGTCATGGCGTTTGTAAAAGTAACTTCCGCTAGGGCCGACGCGATATTGGACTTCACGCGCCCATTTGATTTTGAGGTAAAGGCAATCCTTGTACGCCTCGGAGCTGCCCCCTGCGGCGATTTCGCGGTCATTGGCGGCAATCTTCACCTTCAAGTCGGACAGCGTGATGGTTGGAGTGGACCCGGACTGGCCTGACGCCCCCGATGCACCGCCTGAGGTCGTGGGCGCGTCCAACAGGAAGCGCT
>VXMO01000053.1 GCA_009841045.1 Dehalococcoidia bacterium | reverse complement strand
TTCGCTACCTTAGGACCGTTATAGTTACGGCCGCCGTTCACCGGGGCTTCAATTCGAAGCTTGCACCTCTCCTCTTAACCTTCCGGCACTGGGCAGGCGTCAGCCCCTACACGTCGGATTACTCCTTCGCAGAGACCTGTGTTTTAGTTAAACAGTCGCTCGGGCCGGTTTTCTGAGACCTCCAGAGCGCAGCGGCGTGAAGCTACCACGCCCAGAGGCACCCCTTCTTCCAAAGTTACGGGGTTAGATTGCCTAGTTCCTTAAGGGGGGTTATCTCGAACGCCTTCTCCGTTTTCGGAGCACCCACCTGTGTTGGTTTGCGGTACGGGCGCCTGTGTGCCATAGCATACGAAGGTTTTCTGGACAGCGTGAACTCAGCGGGATTGCCCTATCGCCGTAGCGAGAAAGCTCTCCCCTCTCCTCACCTACCTATATCCGGGACGGATTTGCCTATCCCGGCATCGGCTGGGATCAGGGACACACCATGTCCAATAGGCATGCCCCGCCTATCCTCCTGCGTTACTCCGCAGCTTTAAACGACACACCGGCGGCGCTGGAATACTAACCAGCTGTCCATCGCTTACGGCTTTCGCCCTCAGCTTAGGCCCGGCTAACCCTACGTCGACAACCGTGGCGTAGGAACCCTTGGGTTTTCGGCGCCCGGGATTCTCACCCGGGTTCATTGCTACTCATGCCGGCATTCTCACTTCCCTGCGCTCCACTCAACCTCACGGTTGGGCTTCACTGCACAGGCAACGCTCCCCTACCACTCCCTCCGAAAGGAGGAAGTCCACAGCTTCGGTGGCGGACTTAAGCCCCGGTACATTGTCCGCGCAGAGTCCCTCGACCAGTGAGCTGTTACGCACTCTTTCAAGGATGGCTGCTTCTAAGCCAACCTCCTGGCTGTCTGTGGAACTCCACCTCGTTGAACACTTAGACCGCACTTAGGGACCTTAGCTGGTGATCTGGGTTGTTTCCCTCTCGACGACGAAGCTTATCCCCCGCCGACTCACTCCCATGGTCTGGACCTCCGGCATTTGTGGTTTGATTGGGTTTGGTAAGCTCTCGCCCCCTAGCCCATTCAGAGCCCTACCTCCGGAGGTGAACCCATGGGGCTGCACCTCAATGCATTTCGGGGAGAACCAGCTATCTCCTGGTTCGATTGGCATATCACCTCTACCCACAGCTCATCCGAGAACTTTGCACCGTTCACCAGTTCGGGCCTCCACGAGCTTTTAGACTCGCTTCACCCTGGCCATGGGTAGCTCACCAGGTTTCGGGTCTAATCCGTGCCACTCTGGCGCCCTGTTCAGACTCGCTTTCGCTACGGCTGCGGATGGCCACATCCTTAACCTTGCGACACGGATTAACTCGCCGGCTCATTCTTCAATAGGCACGCCATCATCCGCCCAAAGGCGGACTCTGACCGCTTGTAGGCACGCGGTTTCAGATCTCTTTCACTCCCCTCCCGGGGTGCTTTTCACCTTTCCCTCACGGTACTAGTACGCTATCGGTCGTCAGGAGTATTTAGCCTTGGAGAGTGGTCTCCCCGGCTTCCCACAAGATTTCCCGTGTCCCGTGGTACTCTCGTCCGCGATGCACGGAGCCATTCCCCTTCGCCTACAGGACTATCACCTTCTCTGGTGGCTGTTTCCACAGACCTTCGGCTGGAGTCCGGTTGGTAACTCCGCGAGAGATCGCGGGATCTCTCCCATCACGTCGCGCAACCCCGGACAGACATAGGACCCGCGTCCGTTAGGCCTCTCCGGTTTGGGCTGTTCCCCGTTCGCTCGCCACTACTGAGGGAATAATCTCTTTTCTTCCAGGTACTTAGATGTTTCAGTTCCCTGACTTGCCTCCATCCGGCCTAATGTGTTCGGCCGGCGGTGACCCGCGATAAAGCGGGCCGGGTTTCCCCATTCGGGCATCCCGGGATCAACTTGCTTGGCAATTCCCCCGGGCTTATCGCAGCCAAGCTACGCCCTTCTTCGGCTCCTGACGCCAAGGCATCCACCACGCGCCCTTAGTAGCTTAACCCTACTTGTTTTGACTCGTTTCCATTTTCATTGAAGAACCGCGGTCAGTACATAACTGACCATTCTTGACCTATTCACTTGTTAAGGCGCCAACCATCCAGCACCCGTCCAGAGGACGGGCGCGAACCATCACTATACGGATGCCGGGAAGCACATGTCAATGCGACACGCGGGTATTTTGGAGGTGAACGGCCCTTCGACAAGCCCAGGGCGAGCGAGTTTAAATTTCGATGAGCGCGCGGCAGAATTGCGCGCCCTGTTCAAGCTCCGAGATCCTGACACTTTCGCGGACGGTATGCGCGTCATGCATGGCCGCGCCGACGACCACGGCTTCGATGCCGTTGAGGACAAAGACGTTGCCGTCCGTTCCGCCGCCGGATATCGCAAGTTCAGGCGTCATGCCGAGAGTTGCGAGCGTTTCCTTGACGCGAGCGAGCAAGCCGGCGCTCTCATCCAGCCGATACCCGACGAATTGCTCGGTGAGTTCACAGTTGATGGTGGCTTCCGTCCACCGCCCCTGCGTGTCCTGGATGATGTTGAGGAGATAGGCGTGGACACGCTCCAGGGCTTCGGGGTCGTGGCTGCGCGTCTCCCCTGTGACAGTCGCATGTTCCGGCACAGCGTTGCGGACACTACCGCCCTCAATCAGGCCGACATTGAAGGTGGTGTTCTCATCAAGGCGACCAAGTCGCATCTGGACGATCATCTCGGCGGCAATCTGGATGGCGGAGATGCCCTTTTCCGGTTCGACGCCGGCGTGCGCGGCGCGTCCGGTAATGTCAATATCAAACGCGATGTAGGTGGGGCTTCCCGTTGTCACGTGGTAGGCAGGGCCCTCACCGTCAAAGACAACTGCCTGCTTCGCGCGAAGCATGGAGTAGTCGAGGTTCTTCGCGCCAACAAGACCGATTTCTTCCTGGCGTGTGAGAGCGACTTCAACAGGGTGGCGCGCGGCGCCTTCGTTCTGCAGAGACTCAAGCGCTTCAAGAATCACCGAAATGCCGGCCTTGCAGTCGCCGCCAAGGACGGTAGAGCCGTCCGTGTGGATAACGTCGCCATCAATGAGAGGGTTAACGCCACGGCCGGGTTCAACAGTATCCAGGTGGGCGGAGAGGAGAACAGGGTCATCGCCCGGCTCACTGGCTATGACGTTGCCGTAGGCATCACGCGAGACGGTAAATCCGAGTTTGGCAAGACGGTCAATGAGAACGTCGGCAATGGCAGCTTCCTCACCGGATGGGCTGTCAATGCGGACGAGATCAGTGAAGGTCTTTATCAGGCGGTCGCGGTCAATCATGTATGATTGTCCTCTTCCCTAGAGCATGATCATAGAGTCGCCGAAGGAGTAGAAGCGGTACTCCTGCGCGATCGCCTCGCGGTAGGCGCGATCCACAAGGTCTTTGCCCGCGAATGCGGCGGCAAGCATGAGGAGTGTGGAGCGCGGGAGATGGAAATTCGTAATCATCGCGCCGATGACTTTGAACTCGAAGCCCGGGAGAATCATGAGTTCCGTCTCGCCGATCTCGGGGGCAATAGTCCTTGGCCCTGCAGATCCATCGGTCAGATGCTGGTTGATTGCGATTGATTCCAGGGCGCGGACGGGAGTTGAGCCCACTGCGACAATGCGTCGACCCTCAGAGAGCGCCTGCGAGATTGTCTCCGCGGCTTCATCCGGCAAATCGTAGCGCTCCTGACCCATGATGTGTTCACGAGGGTCATCAACTTTGACCGGTCGGAATGTGCCGGGGCCGACGTCCAGCGTCAGCCGAGCGATGCGAACACCTTGCGCCTGCAAACTGTCCATCAATTCCGGGGTGAAATGGAGACCGGCCGTGGGAGCGGCAACGCTGCCGGGCTTCGAGGCGTAGATGGTCTGATACCGCTCCAGATTTGGAATCTCCTGCCGGATGTAGGGGGGCAACGGGACCTGTCCCACGTCATCAAGAACAAAGCCCTCCGGCAGTGTGACGAGCCGCGTGCCGTCCGAGTATTGCTGTCCAACATGAACCCGCGGCGCGCCGGGGGCGTCCAACTCCACGATCGCATTTGCGGCGACGCGGCGGGATGGCCGCACCATCGCGGTCCACATGCGCTCATTGACCTCATCTCCCTCTCCAGTTCCAGCAACGGGGCGGATGAGGAGAATCTCGACGCGTCCTCCACCGTCCCGCTTCGTCCCTAAAAGGCGGGCCGGGATGACGCGAGTCTCATTGACGACGAGGACATCTCCTTCCGTGAGGACGGAGCCGAGTTCATAGAAGCGCTTGTGCTCAATCAGGCCGGAGTCGCGGTGGATGACGAGAAGGCGGGAGTGATCGCGCGGCTCAACAGGCTGTTGGGCGATAAGATGCTCCGGCAGTTCAAACTCGTAATCGGCCACCAAAAAGGAGGTGGCGCCATCGTTGCCGGTATCGTCAGAGGTCATTGGATATGTCAGCCTTGCGCAGGGGTCTGTGTAGGTGATTCTACAACGATGACGGTTCCCGTCATACCGGCTTCGGGATGGCCGGGGATGGAGCAGATGAGGTCAAATTCGCCCGTTTCCGTTGGCGTGAATCGTACTGTTTTCTTCGAACCGATCCGCATCGACCCCGTTGCGACGCCGAACTCCTCGATGACGAGGTCATGGTCAACGGTACCGAGATTCCTGAACTCGATAACGGTTTCCTCGTTCACGGGAATCTCAATTGTTTCCGGTTCAAAGGCGAACTCGGTTCCGACGATGATGATGGTGCCGTCGGGCTGCAGGCCCCTCGCGCCAAGGTCATTGTTGTTTCCACAGGCAACAGCAAGCACCAGAGCGAGCAGCACAACCGCGAGGGCAGCAAGCCGGGCCGACGAGAGCCATTGGGTTTTCAGTTGCCGGCGCGCTTGACCCACACCCTAGGCCTGTTCAATCTGTGCCTTGGCGGCGGAAACGGTATTGCGAAGCAGCATGGCGACGGTCATGGGGCCGACGCCGCCAGGCACGGGCGTGATGGCGCTTGCCACTTCAGACACGGCATCAAAGTCGACGTCGCCGACAATCTTATAGCCCCTCTTCAAACTCTTGTCTTCAATGTGGTTGATGCCAACGTCAATGACGACAGCGCCCGGCTTGACCATTTCGGCGGTAATGACTTCAGGAATACCAACGGCCACGACGAGGATATCCGCCTGTTTTGTCACTTCAGCGAGGTTCGGATCAGTCCTGTGGCAGACGGTGACACGCGGAAAAAATTGCGGGTCGCCCTGCATCCATGCCGTCGCGATGGGCTTCCCAACGATGTTGCTGCGACCAACGATGACGGCGTGTTTACCGCCAAGATGGACCCCTTCTCGTCGCAGCATCTCCATAACGCCGAACGGCGTGGCGGGCACGAACTGGGAGTCGCCAATGGCAAGGTGGCCGATGTTGAGCGGGTGAAAGCCATCCGCGTCCTTGTCAGGTCGGACGCACTCAATGATGGCGTGTTCCTCGATGTGCGGCGGTAGGGGCAACTGGACGAGGATGCCGTGGACGCGGTTCGCGCGGTTAAGCGACTCAATGAGATCCAGCAGGCCATCCTGTGAGACGGAGGAGTCTATCCGGTGTATCTCTGTGTAGATGCCGACTTCGCGGCATGCGCGTTCCTTATTGGCGACATAGGTTTGGGAGGCGGGATCATCACCTACAACAACGGCGGCAAGGCCGGGCATAATGCCCTTTGCCTTGAGCGCGGCCACATCACGCGCGACCTCCTTGCGAATGTCTGCCGCGATGATCCGGCCGTCGATGATGCGTGCGGTCAATGGCGTTACTCCGTCTCCAAGTGCCCTCCTTGAGTATAGCGTCCGCGACGGCAAGGACGGCGCATATTCCGTTCTGCGATAATCTGGGGACTGCATCAACAGAGGAGTTTTTTCGCGCAATGCTGACCACCGGAATCGATATGTGTGAGGTGTGGAGGATACGAGAGGCTCGCGAGCGGTTCGGGCAGCGGTTTCTGGATCGCGTGTACACATCGGAGGAGCAGCGGACCAGCCGCGGAAGAGACCCTGAGCTTGCGGCGCGATTCGCGAGCAAGGAGGCGGTAATGAAGGCTCTGGGAACCGGCGCGCGCGGTGTGGGCTGGAAGGATATTGAGATCCTGCCGATGCGCGGTGGAAAGCCGGAGGTACGGCTGCACGGCCGGGCGAAAGCCGTGGCTGAACGTATCGGGCTGACCGACCTGACCGTGAGCCAGACACATTCGATCGAATATGCGCTATCCATCGTGGTGGGTACGGCGGAGTATCCTTCGCCCTATCACGCGCCTTAGCCGAGGGAACGAGCTGGGGTGGCGGTGCGATATGAGAGCGGTCACAGCCGCAGAGATGCGGCGCATTGAAGAAGACGCGATAGCGGCAGGCGCAACTGTCGAAGAGTTGATGCTGCGGGCCGGGCGAGCTGTAGCCAATGCCGTTGGGAAGGCGCTTGAGGAGCAGATTGTCGGACGGCGTGTGCTCGTGCTGGCTGGGCCTGGCAAGAACGGTGGCGACGGTTTGATTGCCGCGCGGATACTGCGGCAACGGGGGGCTCTTGTTTGGGTTGTTTGCCCCATTCCCCGAGCGGACGACGCATTGCTGGAAGAATGCGCAGCAGCGGGCTGCTCAATCACGCAAGGTAACTTGGCTGACTTAGCCACAACTCTCGCTAAAGCCGAACTCATTGTTGATGCCCTGCTTGGCACGGGGCGGTCGCGGGCTATCGAGGGGGCCACTCTCAATGTGCTGGATGCAGTGCGTGGCGTGGCAAACACCGCAAAAGTAGTGGCGGTAGATCTACCTTCGGGTCTTGATTCGGACACAGGTGGGGCGGATCCGGCCACGTTGTCGGCGGACATGACGGTGGCGCTTGGCAGCGTGAAGATTGGCTGCTTAACGCCAGCCGGAGCAGAGATTTGCGGGCAGATTCATGTTGCGGGTATTGGTCTCGAATCATTCACGCCTATGGATGCGGGCATCGGCGTGCTGACAGTGGATGAAGTTGGGAGACTGTTGCCGGAGCGCAGAGCTACAGGTCACAAGGGTATGTTCGGGCACAGCCTCATCATTGGAGGGTCGGAGGCGTATCGCGGCGCGCCCGCGTTGGCGGCGTTGGCCACAGCGCGAGCCGGGTCAGGAACCGTTGCTATTGCAGCGCCCGATTCGATCACGGCTTCCCTGGCGAGTAGAGCGCCCGAGGCGACACATATTCCGCTTACGAGTCATCCGCAGACCGGCCTGACCGGAGCAGGGGCGGTATCACAACTCATGGCTTCGCTGCAGACGAAAACGCCGGATGCATACTGCATCGGGCCCGGCCTAGGGCGGTCTGTGGGCACGGATTCGTTTGCAGATGTTCTGCTTCGTGAACTACCCGCGGACACGTCCGTTGTGCTTGATGCTGACGCATTGAATCGGCTAGCCGAAAAACCGGGTTGGTGGGAATCGCTGTCCGGTCCAACTGTCATCACGCCACACCCGGGCGAGATGGCGCGACTTTGCGGAACGTCAGTTGAAGAGGTTCAGCGGAACAGGTTTGGGATTGCGGAGGCAAAGTCGAAAGAGTGGGGCGTGACCGTCGTGCTGAAAGGCGCCTACACGGTCGTGGCGAGTCCTGATGAGCCGCCCTCCATCTGCCCTTTGGCGCTCCCTGCCCTCGCGTCAGGCGGGACGGGAGACGCGCTAGCGGGGATCATCACGGGATTTCTGGCGCAGGGTCTTTCCACGCATGACGCGGCACGGGCGGGAGTGTACGTCCATGGAGCGGCGGCGGCTCTCGCTGCCCAAGCAAACGGCAACATGGCTTCGGGGCTGCTGGCATCCAACTTGATAGAGAAGATTCCGGCATCGATGGCGGTGATCGGGCGGGGAGAGGGGCCGGTCCCGCCGATGTTTGCCTAGCGCCAGCCGATAGCGCTGAGCCATTCCTCAAATGTCAGCGTGGGGATTCCCCATTTGGCTTTGAGGGCAGGAATGTCCTCGTCGTAGCCGTATTGCTGGTACCAGCGTGTCATGGCGACGCCAGACGGCACGGAGACGCGGGGCCAATCCTCCTCAGGTATCTGCTCATATCGGACGCCGTGGCCCACGACGCGTCCCAAAGCGGCGGCGATGTCGTTCATGGTGACAGTCTCGGCGGCGATGTCGATCTCCTGTCCGGCGTACGTGTCCGGGTTGTTGAACGCGGCGGCGGCGTACGCGCCGATGTCGTGACCGGAGATGACCTGCAGGGTCTTGTCCGGCGTCAACATACCGCGGATGACGCCATTGGCGATGCCCTCGCGGTCATAGAGGTAGTTCTCCGCGAATGAGACGGGACGGAGGATGGTGTACGGGATGTCTAACTCGCGTATGTGTTTGATGACCTCGATCTTGGCATCCCAGTACGGGACTCCGCGATCCGGCTCCTTTGCGCCGCAGGAGGCGGTGTAGACGAGGTGGCTCACACCTGCCCTGACGGCGGCATCCGCGACTGCGATGCCCTGCCGCGCCTCGTGCATCGGGTCGTCCTCGGCCGCCTGTCCCTGGACTGAAAAGACGCCGTATGCGCCCTCCATTGCGGCGTTAATCGACGCAACATCGTCCATGTCTCCCGCAACCACTTCCACGCCGCGCGCGGCGAGCGCCTGCGCTTTTTCGCTCTGCGGTGAGCGCGTCAGCCCACGAACATGCCAGTCCTTGGACGTGAGCAGGTGGCCGACGAGGCCGCCACCCTGGTTGCCGGTCGCGCCGATGACGAGGATTGTGCGGGTTGGGTTGGTCATGTGTGAATCTCCTTTTTCAGATTGTTTCAGATTGATGACTCCAATGGATAGACCTGACGCGTATAATTACGCTGTCTTTTGAGAGCAGCAGCTATCAGGGGGCGGAGTGACGGATGCTGTTGGCCGTTGACATCGGGAACACGAATCTGAAGTTTGCCGTCTTTGACGGTGAGCATATGGTCGTGTCCGACCGCCTTTCAACAGGGGCAAGCAATTCACCCTCCGATACGGCTGAATACATGTGCGCTGCGCTGGCTCGCCATGGCATTCGCGAGTCCGACATTGACGGTGTTTCGCTCTGTTCCGTCGTGCCGCCCCTAACGACGATGATGGAGCGCGCGGCGGCAGAGACGTTCGGCGTCACGGCGCTGGACATCAAGAGGGCAACCCGTCGTGGCGTGACGCTGGATGTGGACAAGCCGGACGGCGTCGGCACGGACAGGATCGTGAACGCGGCGGCAGCATACGGCCTCTATGGCGGGCCGGGCATCGTGGTTGATTTCGGCACAGCGACAACATTTGACGTGGTGACCGAGCACGGGGTTTTCATCGGGGGTGTCATCGCTCCAGGCATCTCGTTGGCGTCAGAGGCGCTGACCGCACGCGCCGCGCAGTTACCACCTATCGCTCCGGTGTTTCCCGAAAATGTCATCGGACGTGACACAGATCAGGCGATGCGCTCCGGGCTGATGTACGGGTATCTTGGGCTGATGGAGGGTGTGATTCAGCGGATACGCGCCGAGATTGGCTCGGAGGCTCGGGTGATTGCGACGGGTGGGCTTGTTGAGCCGATTGCAGAGCGGACGACGTTCATCGATGAACTGGAGCCGGATCTGACGCTGCAGGGCTTGCGGCTGATCTGGGAGCTTAATCAGGGGTAGGCGATGAGCGGCGCAGACGCAATAGCAGGCAAACGGATTGTGCTGGGCGTGTCCGGCAGCATCGCGAGCTATAAGGCTGCGGACATAGCCTCCAAGCTGATGCAAGCCGGAGCGCTAGTTGACGTCGTGTTGACCCGCTCCGCGCAAGAGTTCATCACATCGCTCACATTCCGCTCGCTAACGCATCGTCTCGTTATCACTGACCTGTTTGACGCGAACTCCGAGGACCCGCTTGAACACGTTGAGATCGCACGGCAGGCGGACGCCATTGTTATCGCGCCGGCGACGGCGAACGTGATGGCCAAGCTGACACACGGTCTCGCCGATGACGCGCTTTCGACCATCGTTCTCGCCTCCGAGGCCCCGGTGCTCATCGCGCCCGCGATGGAGCACCACATGTGGGCAAACACGGCAACGCAGGTGAACGTGGCAACGCTGAAAGAGCGCGGCTTCAACTTCGCCGGGCCGAATGAGGGGCGTCTTGCCTCGGGTGCTGTCGGCAGCGGTCGGCTCGTGGAGACCGCGGAGATCCTTGAGGCGCTGGGGGAGATTCTCGCAGCAAACCAGGATCTGGCGGGACGGCATATCGTCGTCTCTGCGGGCGGTACACAGGAGCCGATTGACCCGGTGCGTGTGGTTACAAATCGCTCATCCGGCAAGCAGGGCTATGCGTTCGCTGAAGCGGCACGGGACCGTGGCGCAAGAGTGACGTTGGTGACGGCGGCGAGTCTCGCCAACCCGGCGGGCATCAAGGTTGTCAAAGTGGAGAGCGCGCGTCAGATGCTTGCGGCGGTGTCCGACGCTCTGAATGACGCGGCGGATGCCCTTGTCATGGCGGCCGCCGTGGCGGACTGGGAGCCGATCTCTGCGGCGGGCCAGAAGATGAAAAAGGTCGAGGGGCAAGACCGCCTGACAATCGAGATGCAGAAAACACCTGACATCCTCGCGCAGGTTAGCGGCTTGCCGGGAATCAAGGTGGGCTTTGCCGCCGAGACGGAGGATCTGCTCAATAACGCCCGCGCCAAGCTGGAGGGCAAGAAGCTGGACATGATTGTCGCGAACGACGTTTCCGCGACGGATGCCGGCTTTGCGGTCGATACAAATCGCGTCGTCATCCTCGACAAGTCCGGCGGGCAAGAGGACCTGCCGCTGATGTCAAAGCGCGAGGTGGCAGACACTGTGCTGGATCGCGTTTGCGGCCTGTTCAGCGGGTGATCTACAAGGAACTCGCGTGACCGGAACGGATACCCGATTCGTTTCCCTGGTTATTCTCGCGGCCGGCAGTTCGTCACGCATGGGCCGTCCCAAGCAGACCCTGCCCTGGATGGGTAAGGATCTTCTCACCTACCAGGTTGAGCAGGGCGGGCTTTCGGGCGTCGATGAGTTGATCGTCGTGCTTGGCGAGGACGCCGCCGACTATCGGCCTCTCTTGCCGGAATCGCTTGAGCGAGTGCCTGTCTACAAAATCATCGAGAACCCGAACTATGCACAAGGCAAGACAACATCGGTGCTGGCCGGGTTAGCCGCAGCCGATTCACGCGCTACGGATTGGATCTTTCTCGCAATGGACGCGCCGAAGCCCGCGCACATCACGGACATGCTGGTGGAGGCGCATCACGCAGGCGGTCTGCCAATCACGTACCCATGGCACGGGGGCATCGAAGGGCATCCACCAGTAATGAACGCTTCATTGCGTTCGGAAATTGAGGCAATCACGGAGGCGAAACGCGGACTGCGCGAAATCACGGAACGCGATCCCGACCGCGTGAATAGGGTCGAATTCGGAGACCCGATCGTCATTGTGAATATGAACAGCCCGGAGGACTACGAACGGGCGCTTGTTGTGACGGGGCAGGCGACGGATTAATCCCACCCATTCGCTACAATAGAAGCCACTATGATTCTCTATCCCAGCTTTGTTGCTGTGTCGACGCCCTGGAGTCACCGGCAATGACATCGACCGCTAACCGCGCGGCTGAGATGCCGCCCGCGTATGACCCTGCGCGTTTTGAAGAGGCGCGCTACCAGTGGTGGGAGGAACGCGGGTATTTTCAACCGCGCATCGACCATGAGCGGCAGCCTTTTGTCGTCATCATGCCGCCGCCCAACGTCACGGGACAGCTGCACCTCGGACATGCGCTGACGGCGACTGTCGAGGACACCTTGGTGCGGTGGCACCGTATGCGGGGCGATCCGACACTGTGGCTTCCGGGCACAGACCATGCCGGTATCGCGACGCAATACGTGGTTGAAAATCACCTAGCGTCGCAAGGCATGGATCGACGCGAGATCGGGCGGGAGAGATTCCTGGAGCACGTGTGGGAGTGGGTGCGGGAGTACGGCGGCGCAATCCAGAACCAGCATCGTCGGCTCGGCGCGTCGTGCGATTGGACACGCGAGCGTTTCACGCTGGACGAAGGGCCGTCTCGTGCCGTCCGCGCGACCTTTGTGAACCTGTTCAACAAAGGGCGCATCTACCGCGGCGAGCGGATGATCAATTGGTGCCCCACAGATCACACTGCCCTGTCCGATCTTGAAACCGAATACGAGGACGCCGAGGGCAAACTCTGGCACATCAACTATCCGTACACCGACGGTTCGGGGCGGTATGTGACGGTTGCCACAACGAGACCAGAGACGTATCTGGGCGATACGGCCGTTGCCGTGAACACGAACGATCCGCGATTTGAGGACGCCATCGGCACGACGGTGCGACTGCCATTCATCGACCGGGAGATTCCCATCATCGGTGATGACTACGTGGACATGGAGTTCGGGACTGGCGCGCTCAAGGTTACGCCGGCGCACGACCAAAACGACTTTGAGATTGGTCAGCGGCACGGTCTGGATGCAATAGAGGTCATCGACGCAGACGGTGTGATGAATGAGCATGCCGGGCCTTTCGAGGGATTGGAGCGTTTCGAGGCGCGGCAGCGCATTGTGGCAGACCTTGAAGCGCAGGGGTTCCTCGAAAAGACGGAGGACTACCAGAACCGTGTAGGCCGGTGCTACCGCTGCCAATCGATCATTGAGCCGCGCATCAGCATCCAGTGGTTCGTCGACATTCTGCCCCTCGCCGAGCGCGCCGCGGAGGCCGTCCGGGACGGTCGGATCAACATCGTGCCGGAACGCTTCACCGGCACTTATTTGAACTGGATGGATGGCATCCGTGACTGGTGCATCTCCCGTCAACTGTGGTGGGGGCATCGGATACCGGCATGGTTCTGCGGCCCATGCGACGGCGAACGGCTGGAGATGGTACTGCGCGAGCCTGTCACGGACGCGGATGGCCAAGAGGTGTGGTCGGGCACGTACGCGGAGCTCATCAGCATGGGCTTAACTCACGACGAGATCGTCGCGCGTGCGGATCGGGTGGATGCGGGCAAGGACGCAACACCCCTGGTGGCGGCGGATTCTCCGCCCGAATGCTCCTCATGCGACTCACCAGGCCTCGTCCAGGACCCGGACGTGCTGGACACGTGGTTCTCCTCCGGGCTGTGGCCGCATTCAACGCTGGGATGGCCGGACGAGACGGAGGATTACTCCTATTTCCATCCAACATCCGTCATGGAAACTGGCTACGACATCCTGTTCTTCTGGGTCGCGCGGATGATCATGATGGGTCTGGAGAACACTGGGGAGATTCCCTTCCGCACCGTCTATCTGCACGGGCTCGTGCGTGACGCGCAACGACAAAAAATGTCAAAGACGCGCGGGAATGTGATTGATCCGCTGGAGAGCATCGCGGAGTACGGCACGGACGCGCTGCGCATGGCCCTCACAATTGCCACGACGCCCGGCAATGACCTCGCGCTGACGCCGGGGCGCATGGAGGCGGGACGCAATTTCGCTAACAAGCTATGGAACGCCGCCCGGTTCGTCGTGCGGTCGATGGAGCAGGCGGACACACAGGTTGGCGGCGAGATGCCGGCGCCGGAACACCGGGAGGACCGGTGGATCATCTCCCGCATGGCAAGCGTCACGGCGGATGTGAACCGCCTGCTTGAGGATTTTCAGCTGGGGCAGGCCGAGCAGATAATCCGCGATTTCCTGTGGGACGAGTTCGCGGACTGGTACATCGAGCTTGCCAAGGTTCGCCTCCGCAACAGAGATGACAGACCCGTCCACTACCTGGTCGGAGTGCTTGAACAGTCGATGCGGTTGCTGCACCCGTTCATGCCGTTCGTGACCGAAGAAATATGGCAGAGTCTCATCGCCCGTTCCCCGGAGCTGGCGCGAGGCGTGGACTCCATCATGATCAGCGCCTATCCGGAGGCAGACACGTCGCACGTCGACGAGGCGGCGGAGTCAGAGGTTGCCGACGTTATCAACGTGGTTCGGGCCATTCGCAATGCGCGCGCCGAGGGCAACGTTGAGCATTCGCGCATGATCGAGACAATCGTTGACGCAGTGCCCGAGTCTCAGGAGGCAATCGCGGATTCGCGTGAGGCCATCGGCGTTCTGGCTCGCGTGTCCTCTCTGAGCGTGCTCGCGCCCGAGGATGAGCGGCCTGATCCCGCATCCGTTATGACGGCGATCCTTGACGGCGTGACAGTCATGGTGCCGCTGGCGGGGCTGGTGGACGCGGATGCTGAGCGGTCCAGGTTGTCCAAGGAATTGGAACAAACACGCGGACGCCTGACCGGACTTGAGCAGCGGTTGGCAAACGAGAGTTTCCGCTCCAAGGCGCCGCCCCAGGTTGTGGCCAAGGAAGAGGAGCGGCTGGAGGAATCACGCCAGCGTGTGCAACGCATCGAGGAGCAGCTGGCGCGACTCGGGTAGCTGCGCCAGGGTAAGCGTGGTTGGGCGTTACAGTGGGTGGCAGCATCCCGAGTTCTGGATTCCCGCTTTCGCGGGAATGACGAGATTTATGAGTAAGCGATGTATTACATCCTGATTTACGAATACGTGGCGGATGTGCTGGAACGGCGTCCCGCCCATCGGGAAGAACACCTAGCTCTTCTGAGAGACCTCAATGCTCGCGGGATTGTCCCCATTGCCGGGGCATATGACGATCCTGTGGATGGCGCGTCAATCGTGTTCCTTACCGACGATCCATCCGTTATCGATGACTTCGTTGCGAAAGACCCGTACATCAATAACGGCTTGGTCGCCTCGTGGCGGATCAGGAAGTGGAACGTCGTGATCGGCGGGTAACTGCGTTACGGCTCAAACTCGAGATCCTGCCTAAGTGGCTTTTGGTACTAGCGTGCCGCGTTCCAGCCCAGCGGCAAATTCTGTAAGTCCATCCTGCGTTACGGCGCGTCGTCCCACGTTTTGGGCTGGAAGTTAAGCTCGCTCGCGATTTGGTCGGGGCCGTAGCCGGTGGGGTCTTCCTTGCGCGTTCGAAGGTCTGCGTAGAGCAGGAATATCATGATCGTCTGAATCGGCCCCGAAATCGCAGGGGAGATGAGGTTTGTATACCAGTTCCCGACCGTGTCGAGTCCTGCTCCGGTCGCGATGAGTCCCGGAAAGCCGATGGCAAAGACGGCGAGCGTCGTCATGACAACAACGCCGAACGTCCGCCACCAGAAGTTCTCCGTTATTTCCCAACTGCGACGGAGGGCCGCAACACCGATAAGACCTTCGAATGCAATAACGGGCCAGATGAACGTCCAGCGGATGGCGACGTACGCCGTTATGACCACCGCGCCGATAAAGCCTAGAAAGGAAAGCAATCCAAACAGAGCGGCAATCAGGGTGGCATCTATCGTGGCGTTGGCAATCAGGAACGGCGCAAGGAACAACAGCGTCCAAACGGCAAACACCACCCCAAGCGCCATCAGCGTCGTGATAATGAGGCTGCCAACACGCTGAAGGGAAAACGTCAGGGCCTCCGAAATCAGGACGCGGCCAACAACATAGTGCGCCCCAATGACGAACATGTAGGCGCCCGCAGCCACGGCCGTCACCAGCAGGGCAGCGCTGACGATGAGCGCCGCCTCGAGGAGAGCCAGCGGCAGATCGTCCAGCTGAAGTTCGGCTATCTCCTGGAGCTGCTCATCGGTTGGGACTCCGTCTACCGGCACACTTGCTCGAATCTCATCGATGGCCGGCTGATTTCCCACAGGCAAGACCGTGTCGACGCCGTACATCACGCCGAACACAATGGCGGCGCTGACTACCGAGATAAGAAGCAAGCGCACAATGCGTGCCAGGTAGACAGACCAGAGCTCCGCAAAGAGCTCATTCACTCCCCGCTCAGGGAATGCGTCCTCACTCCGCACGTTCACGCCCCCCAAAATCATTGGAGGCCAAGGCGGTTCGTCTACTGATTAACGCCACGCCGACGCGGAATCCCGTGGTGATTAGCTGCCTCCGCCGGCTGCGCCCATGCCGCCCGCGCCGCGCTGCTGCAGCTCCAGGAAAACCATCTTGGTGCCAAGCGGATGCACCCACGCGACATTATTGTTGCCCTCTTCGCGCTGGATGCGGCCACCCTTCTCTTCGATGTTCTTGATGGTTGCCTCGATGTCATCGACCTCAAGACAAATCATGTATACGCCCTCGCCCTTGGGGTTACGGGGATTCTTGCGCTCCTCCATCATGCGGGCAAGCGCGGTCTCGGGGCCGGCCGGCGTCATAACCTCGATGACGGGCTGGCCGTTGTAGCCGAGCATCTGCGCGCGGATGCCAAACTGATTACCACGGGCCTGGTTCAGCTCCTCAAGACCAAACAGGTCCTTCCACAGTTGCACGCCCTCTTCAAGGTCCTCCACCATGACGGCGTTGTAGCGAATATCCGTAATCATTGTGTTCCTCTCCCCCCGCGCCGCTATGGCGCTTTCCCTGTAATGGTGTACCGCGAGTGTGGCCAATGGGAACGCATCGTGTCAACGACATTCCGCCCTCACTATAGCCCTCTCTCAGAGGGAAAACGGACTATGAGTCGAACTTGGGGCGTTCGAGGAGCGCGGGCGGCCAGACGGCGCTGTCCACGACACCGACGAACGGCAGATTTCTATAGAAGCCCTCGTAGTCAAGGCCGTAACCAACGACAAACACCGGGTCTATCGAGAATCCGACATAGTCGATCTGCACATCCACCTCACGGTGGGCGGGCTTATCCAGCAGCGTGCAGACTTTCACTGAGGCGGGATTCTCGGCGAGAACCTTATCGACCAGCAGCTTGAGCGTGACGCCGGTGTCCACGATGTCCTCGACAATCAGAACGTCGCGACCGCGCAGGCTCTCTCGAAACGGATTGGGCATTTCAACAGTGTGGCCGCGTTCGTCGATGAAGCGGTCAACATGGACAAGCTCGACCGGCGCGGGTATGTCCATTTCCCGCACAAGGTCCGCGAGAAAGCAGATGACGCCGTTCAGCGCGCCGACGCAAACGACCTCACCCTCCGCGTACTCGGCGCTCAATTCTGCCGCCAATTCTTTCACACGGCGTTGGAGGCGCGTCTTGCTGATGAGGACGCGGTCGACGCCCTTGGCGGCGGGGCCTGCAAGACCGTTGCTCCGCCGAGGTTTCGCTGTGGTGGAGGTCATGTAAAAAGCATAGCGGACGCAAGGGCGCGGTGGCGAGAGAATATTGTTGTTCTTGACCGTGTTTGGCGCGGTTCCCATACTCGAAAGTGATATGGATATTCTTGAGTTGATAGAGCGCATTCGGCAGAATCACGCGATTGAACACGCGACGATTGCCGTGCTTGGGCGAAAGTACGACCAGTTTGGGCGGCTTGGCGGCAGCGCCAAGCAGGACGGGTTCTTCGTCTATGGCCCTACCACAGCAGACCGCATCGAGGATGCCGCCAAGGAGGCCGTCGAGCGGCTGAGAGCGGGGGAATCCCACTTGGCGATTTCACCATTCTGCGGCACGAATTTTCTGCTGGGGGGCATGACGACTGCCCTGTTGACAGGGATGATCCTCGGCACGCGCAACCGCGTCGGGCGGCTGCCGCAGGCGATGGGACTTTCGGCGCTCGCCCTCATCGGCTCGTTCAGAGCGGGGGGCTATGTGCAGCGCAGGTGGACGACGAAGGCGGACATCGGCGGGCTGGAGATCAAGAGCGTTTCACAGGTGAGCGGAGCGTACCGGCCGCTGCACCGCGTGTACACCTGGCTGCCGGACGTGGTGGACACGCCGCCTCCGCAGAACGGGGCGACCTCAGAAGGTAGCTCGCAAGGCGAGTAATCGGCGCGCTCGATTCAGAGCGTTATCATGTTGGGGATGCCGCGACCCAAGCGCGTCCCTGTAGCTCAACCGGATAGAGCAGCGGACTTCTAATCCGCAGGTTGTGGGTTCGAGTCCCACCGGGGACGCCAGACTTCCATAGTCGACGAGGTAGTATCAATGCTATTTGTTTAGCATGATAGCCGTGTTATCATGTTATCGTGATTGTTTCGTTCAGAGACCGCGGAACCGGGGATATCTTCAATGGACGCTCGACTCAGGCCGCTCGGCGAACGTGCCCTCAAACGATATGGATGGTGGCACAAAGAAAGCTCGACCTGCTCGATTCCGCAACCACACTGGGCGATCTCCGCATTCCTCCTGGCAATCGCCTGGAGCGACTAACGGGTAGTCGCAACGGAGAACACAGCATCCGCATCAATGATCAGTATCGAATCTGCTTCGAATGGACGGACGCAGGGCCCAACGAAGTCGAGATAGATGACTATCACTAGGAAGGAGAGTCAACATGGTTCGTATACCAACTGATAGGGAGCCGACGCACCCTGGCGAGATGCTGTTGGAGGAGTTCCTAAAGCCTTTGACGATGACTCAGCATGACCTTGCCGAGTCGATTCGAGTGCCGTATCAGCGGGTGAATGAGATTGTGCGGGGGCGTCGTGGCATCACGCCGAGCACAGCGCTGCGTCTTTCAAGATTCTTTGGCAATACGCCAGGATTTTGGATGAACCTGCAACTGCGTTGGGATCTCTACTATGCCGAACACACTGAAGCAGAGTTGCTGCGGGAGATACGGCCACGAGAAGAGGTTGAGGTCTCGTAAAAGAGCTCAACCGGATAGAGCAGCGGACTTCTAATCCGCAGGTTGTGGGTTCGAGTCCCACCGGGGACGCCAAGTTACTTGGCGGCTACATTGACCGCAATCCGGTACATCGCGGGTAGTCTGAGCAACCCCAGAATGGCTGGACGTCATGGTGGGGAAGGCGTTGCACCATAATCTTGCCGCAATCAGGGCAGGATGGCGCATCGCTCGTTTCTATCACGAGATTCCCGACACCGTGATAGAGGTTCTCCTTGGCTCGCGCTCCAAGCTCAGCAAGCTCTTCAGGGCCGTAAAGGTCTATGCCATAGTCGGCCGCATACTTAGCAGCTCTTTCAGAAAATCCTGTGGTAGACGCGCATCCCACATAGTCTGCCATCATCGTATCGCCGATGTTTAGGATGTCCTTGAGAACACCTTTGCTCACCCGATACGTTTGCGCCTTGCACTGGATAACTGTTGTCTCTCCATCCTTCTCGTTGCGCACGTCCACCCCTCCATCGCCCGAGTACTGGGTGACCTTTGCGTCATTCCCCAAGTCTCTAAAGAGTTCTCCGACCGCCCTTTCAAAGGCACGCCCATAGCCAGTAAGTGACCGCCAATAGGCGATTGAGTCACGCACATAGTTCTCGTCCTTCGGATGTATCGGAAACTCTTTAATCCAGCGCCGGCGAGACTCTTCCCCTGCTTGAGTTGGATCAAGTGAAATCTCTGTAGTGCTTTGGTGATTCCTTTCGGTTGCCCGTTGTTGCCCACTCTCTTGGAGAATCTCCTGGCGCTGATCGGACAGTTCATGCACCATTTCAGCCCAACGCCTCTCATTACTCTCGGCAACCGCCAGATTGCTCAATAAGGCGACATCTTTATGAGATCTCAGAATGGCTTGTCGGAGTTCTGCAATTTTCTCTTTGGCAATTCTGTGTTCCCGGTTGGCGTCTCTCAGCATCCTGTCTATCACGTCAACGTCAGCTGATTCAGGCTTTTTTGATGAAGTGGAATCATTTGGCGTCGTCATGAGGAGCTCCGTCCGGTTGGGTTACGATCATACACCCTGCGTCGCCCACTACTCCTCCGCCGCTATGACACCCTCTGTCCGTAGTCTCTCCACCTGCTCTACCGTATAGCCGGTTAGGCCCTGCAGCACGGTTTCGTTGTGTTCTCCGAGGTCGGGGGCGGGGCCGAGATCAGCGACAGGGGTACGGGAGAAGCGCAGGGGTGAGTTGACGACGGGGATGTTGCCAACTCTCTTGTGAGGGACATCCACCATCGCGCCGCGCTCCTGTACTTGTGGATCAGCGAGGACCTGGTCGATGCGGTTCACGGGGCCGCAGGCGATGCCGAGTCGGCCAAATTCGCGCAGCCATTGCTCGGCGGGTTTCTTGAGAAACGCCTCCTCCAGTTCGGGAAGTAGTTCATCGTAGTTCAGGGTGCGGTGATAGCCATCGACATAGCGGACATCATCGATCAGATCAACGCGGCCAATAGCGGCACAGAACAGCGGCCACTGGTCGTTCACACCCCCCACAATCGCCACCACGATCCAGTCATCCGCCGTCTTGAATGCCTGGAACGGCGTAAACGAGGGGTGGCGCGTGCCGATGGGGCCGGGAACGTGGCCAGTGGAGATGTATCGGCCAACGGCGGCCTCAAGGATGGCGAGCTGGCACTCCAACATGGAGACATCGATGTACTGCCCCTGCCCGCTGCGCTCCCGTTCCTGCACGGCGGCGAGGATGGCGGTTGTTGCAAACAGGCCCGCGATGATGTCACCGAGCGAACTGCCGGGGCGGACGGGGCCGCCGTTCGGCTCTCCGGTGATGCTCATGATGCCGCCCATAGCCTGCACGATGATGTCCAACGCGGGGCGCTGGGCGTAGGGGCCGGTCTGGCCGAAACCGGAGATGGAGCAATAGACGAGACGAGGATTCACGGCTTGAAGGTCCTCGTATGACAGGCCAAAATCGCGCATCGTGCCCGGAACAAAATTCTCCACGAGCACGTCGCACTCAGCGGCAATGTCCTTGAGGGCCTGCTGGCCGTCCGGGTGGGCGAGGTTGATAGAGACGCTCTGCTTGCCACGGTTGACGCTGACGAAGTAATAGCTCTCTCCTTCGAAGAACGGGCCTGTGCCGCGGGAGAGATCGCCACCCTCGGGGCGTTCAACCTTTATGACCTCCGCGCCCATGTCGGATAAAATCATGGTTGCGAACGGGCCCGCGAGGATGCGGGTTAAATCGACGATTCGGAGACCTTCAAGTGGGCCACTCATACGTATATGCCTTCCATCATTAGAGTCATGCGTCCTGGCGCACAGAGATTCATTGTAGACGCGGGGCGGGCGCTAACGCGCGGCAGTGACGGCGGCGCGGAGCGGCCATGATCCCTCTTTCAGACAGTGCCGGCGAGCGGCATGGCACAGCGTGGCTGACCATCACGCTGATTGTCATCAATGCTCTCGCGTTCCTGTACACAATCATCCTCGACCCTGAGCAGCGGGCGATATTCCAGTTCCGCTTTGGCGTAGTGCCCTATGAATTCACGCACGGAGAGCTTTTCGACCAGATCATGTCGCTGCCTGAATACGCCGCCATTGCGCCCCTCGTCCCGTCGTGGATGACGCTGTTTACGTCGATGTTCCTGCACGGCGGCTGGGCGCACATCCTGGGCAACATGGTGTTCCTGTGGGTGTTTGGGGACAACCTTGAGCACCATTTCGGGCGCGTGGGATTTCTCGCGTTCTACCTGGCGACGGGCGTTCTTGCGTCCGCTACACACATCTTGTTCAACTGGGACAGCACGATTCCGGCCATCGGCGCGAGTGGGGCGATTGCGGGGGTGCTTGGCGCGTACCTGCTGCTGTTCCCACGCCGCAGGGTTCGAACGCTGTTCATGATGGGACTCATCACGGTAATGGAGATACCCGCGGTCTGGCTGCTGGTCATGTGGATGGTGATTCAGCTATTCAGCGGCGTCGGTGGGCTTGTCGTGGCCGGTGAGGGCGGAGGCGTAGCCTATTGGGCGCACGTGGGCGGCTTTGTCGCGGGCGCGGGGATCGTTGCAGGATGGCGCATCCTGAAGCGGGAAAAGGTATGGCAGCCGAACAGGTACGAGGCGTACCGGCGGATGTCGTACCAGTACGATGATGACGATGACGACTACTATGAGCCGCCGCGGTATCCACCCTATCGACGTCGTTAGCGTTTCAGGGGGCGAACGGCGATGAACGAATACGAGCCACAGGACCTCATCGGCCTAGCAGGCATGGTCTTCTACGGGCATCATGGCGCGACTGCTGAGGAGCAGGCCGTCGGGCAGCGATTTGTCGTCGATCTTGAGATGGTCATGGATCTGTCTGTCGCGGGACATTCCGATGATCTTTCCGACACAGCGGACTACGGTCGGGCGTTTGAAATCGTGCAGGGAGTGGTGGAGGGGCCGCCGCACGCACTGTTGGAGAGCCTTGCGGAGGAATCAGCCCAGCGGCTTCTTGACGAACTCCCTATCGACGCGGTGCGCATCCGTGTCAGCAAGCCGTCCGTGCCCATCAGGGGAACGCTGGACAGCGCCTGGGTAGAGATGACGCGGCGTCGGTGAGAGGGTTCCCGCTTTCGCCGGAATGAGGGGGGAAGTCTCACCCTTCGACAGGCTCAGGGTGAACGGGAGCTAGAAGTCGTAGCGCTCCACTTTCCACGGATCTCCGTTGGCGTTGTAGCCGTGAAGTTCCCAGAAGCCGCGCTTGTTTTCCGGCATGAGTTCCAGCGCCTTGATCCACTTGGCGCTCTTGTATGCGTAACGGTCAGGCACGATGAGACGGGCTGGGCCGCCGTGTTCGGGTTCCAACGGCATACCGTCGTGCCGATGGGCGATCAGGACATCGGGATTCAGGAGCGCTGCTAGTGGAATGTTCGTGGTGTAGCCACCATAGCAGTGGGCCATGACATGCGTGGCGGTTGGGCGGATGCGGGCCTCATCGAATAAGTCTCGGACAAAGACGCCCTCCCACCGGTTGTCGAGTCGTGACCATCCCGTCACACAGTGAAAATCCGCAGTGACGGCATCGTTCGCGCGAGTGAGGAATTGCTCCCACGTGAGGCGAACCGGGTTGTCGACGAGGCCGATGACCTCAAATGTCCACGTTTTGAGGTCAATCTGAGGGATCTGCCCGTAGGAGAGTACGGGGAACTTCTGCGTGACGGTCTGGCCGGGCGGGACACGGTCCTTATCCACGGCCGTTGCGCCGCCAAATATCCGCTGCGCCTTGTCGAGAATGCTCATACGGCTATTCTACATAGAGGGAGGGAGGGAATGATGACTACCGAGGACTATGCCCATCCAGAGTACCTGGTTGAGGCGGATTGGCTGGCAGAGCATTTGAATGATGACAACGTTGTTGTTGTGGACTGCGACGTGGACGCAGGCTACAACAGGGGCCATATCCCGGGCGCGGTCCTCATTCCTGACAACTTCGTGAAAGACCCTGACACGAATCGCACGCTGATGATGACTCCCTCACAGTTCAAA
Organism: Dehalococcoidia bacterium; assembly: GCA_009841045.1. Classification (GTDB taxonomy): domain Bacteria; phylum Chloroflexota; class Dehalococcoidia; order UBA6926; family UBA6926; genus VXMO01. The sequence goes on along the minus strand of VXMO01000053.1, from coordinate 21,701 downwards.
GAGATGTGCGAGGGGCTGGGGATCGGTGATGACACAACTGTGATCTCTTACGACAACGCACAGAGTGTCACGGCAGCCCGCATGTGGTGGGTGCTCAACACGTACGGGCACCGGAACGCGCGGGTGTTGAACGGCGGCTGGCGGGGTTGGGTCACAGGCGGCCACACCATCAGTTTCCAGCGACCGGCGCGGGCGGAGGGCGTGACGTTCACCCCCAACTTTGACGATTCAATGCTCGTGAAAGTCGACGAGTTGAAAGAGGCATGCACCCTAGAAGATTCCGTCGTCTGGGACGTGCGCACCGATGGTGAGTGGGACGGCTCCAACAACCGCGCCAATGCGCGGGCCGGGCATATTCCGGGGGCTGTTCACCTTGAGTGGCTCAACCTGATGGATCGCGAAACGCATCGGTTCAAGTCGGCGTCCGAGATACGCCAGCTACTTTCAGAACACGGCATCACACCGGACAAGAACGTGTACACGTATTGACAGGGCGGCATCCGTGCGGCGCACGGAGTATTTGTTATGCGGCTGGTTGGCTACGAAAGCACGCGGAACTATGACGGTTCCATGCGGGAGTGGGCGAACCGGGACGATACGCCGCTTGAGGTGTGAGGGCGTTCGTGCTTCGACAGGCTCAGGACAGGCGGTGAGGAACTCCCAGTAGGAGTCTTAACTGCCAGTAGAGCCGTGTCCACCACCGCCCCGTTCGGTGTCCCCAAGGCTTTCCGCGATTTCCAGTGAAACATCGGCGCGGAGTCCGACGATCAGTTGCGCGATTCTGTCGCCACTGCGGGCAACGTGGGGCGGGCGGTTTCCCACGGTGTACAGGGTGACGAAGACCTCTCCCCGATAGTCGCTGTCGATGGTTCCGACAGTACCCATCACTCCCCTGCTGCTGAGACCGGAGCGTGGACGAACCTGGACATCAAGAGTTGGAGGGAACTCAAGGGCAATGCCGGTTGGGATTAAGGTCGGGTCGGGACCAACGATGATCTCTTCTTCTCCATCCGGGAGGCAGGCATAAATGTCATAGCCCGTCGAGCCTGAGGTAGCGCGGAGCGGGAGTCTGGCTCCTTCACGAAGCAGGACGACACGAATAACTGAAGTGGAATCGGTTTGCACCTATCCACAATAGCGGAACGGGGCGTGGAAGGCCGGGCGGTCCTCCACGCCCCGTGAGTCCCTAGGTGTCGATTTTCAGCTGGTGCGGCGACCAACCTTGCCAAATGCCACCATCGCGCCACCAACGACCAGTGAGAGACCGAGCATGGCGATGAAGAACAGTGTCATGGAACTCAGCGCCACGTCTCCACCCTGGATAGGCGGCGGCGGTTCCTCCCTAAACAGGGCGAACTGACCGGCCCGGGCGACCTTGGCCGTAACAACCATATCGAACGGGTTTGTAGATGTTTCAACAGTCAACCACATATTCCTGCCGGCATCCCAGGCGCGAACGACGAACGCATCCGGATCATTGTCCGCCTCTTCCCATTCGGCATCCGTCAAGTCCAGATTGAGCATCATGGTGGGGTTGAAGCGGGCTGTGTCGCTCGCATCCTGGCCGTCAATGGTGACGGACACGGTAACGGCCCGGCGCAGGTACTCTGCGGTGCTGCCGCTCGGCTTGCTCGGATTTGGAGCAATCAGCGTGGGCATCGTCTGGCTTTCTTCCAGCTCAAGCGGCGCAATGGTGATGGAGGCCGACGGCATCTCATTGCCATCCAGTTGCAGCGCCCGAGGCTGAACCATAAGGGATCCCGCCGCATCAAAGCCGGGGAAAAACTCACGCGGGATGTCCAGGGTGACCCCTGCGTCGTATTCGAAATTAGCGGTGACGCCGGTGTCCTCTTCTTCGCCTCCCGGGGTCTCTTGCGCCAGGGCGACGGTAATGGAGGCAAACAGCAGTCCACCAACGATTCCCAGCACGCCGAGCAACTTCAGGCGTCTGCTTACGCCCGCATGCGTCCATGGCATGACACACTACTCCTCTTTGGGCCGTAGCCCACTATCTCAACTGCTCCCGTATCCCGCGCCTTGACCCTCCAAGGGTCACCAGTGTTCAAAGCAGATTTAGAAATTTGTTTTGAACCAGTTTTAGATTATAAGCCCGATTAGGCCATTGGTCAATCAGTCAGACGTTCAGATTGAGGGGAGCGCGCGGCCGCTCTGAGAGTGCATTACGCGGGCACGGCGTGGGAGATGGAACCTGGTACCTGATTCAGCTTGCCATCCACGGACACGACCCTGCTGGGCCAGCGCTGGAAGGATATCCGTTACCCAATCCGCGTTCACTCCTGCCTCTTGCAAGGGTTTAACTGCCTCGGGTTCGATGATGTAGATACCGATTCCACAAAGGATGTTCTCGTCTTCCGCGAACGGTGGAGAAACCAGTATTTCGTGCACGAGACGAGAAGAGGAGTCCATCCGGGCGCGGGGCAATCCGGCAGTTTCATTGACTTCATTGGAAACGCACATGGTGAGGTCTGTGTCCATGGAACGGTGCACATCGTGCATGGCGGCGAGTTGGAAATCCGTGACAAGAGCGCCGTCAATCACGAGTGTTGATTCTGTTATCTGTTGGCGGGCGGCCATAAGCGCGCCGCCTGAGCCGGGCGCGCCATCCTGACGGATATGTGTCGCATTGACTCCCCACCGGCTTCCGTCGCCAAAGTAGTGAACGACCATGCCGGGCAAAGCGCGTGAAACGAGCCAGACCTCGGCTATTCCCTGTCTTGCGAGATGTCGAAGAAGCAGATCGGCGGCGGGCGTGCCGTTCACGTCCCTGAATGCGGGATGTGGGCCGGCAGCTGGCAAGACAGCACGCGGGTCAAGACCATCAATCAGGACGATGGCGCGGATTAGCTTATCAGGACGAGTCATGCGCCCAGTTTCTCATTCTCGCCCGCGCGTGGGAAATAAAAGGGGGCGTCCCACGGGGCGCCCCCTTTGCCTACTGTTTCGTTCGTGGCAGTCTAGTCCGGTACGAGGATGACCTTGCCGGCGACCTCTTCAGTCTCAAGCAATGTCTGTCCCTGCCCAGCGTCCTTCATCGGCAGGACGCGGTCGATGACAGGCTTGATGTGGCCCGCCTGCACCTGGTCCAGCGCATCCTGCAGCTGATGGACCGTGCCCAGTGTGGAACCAACCAGCTTGACCTGTCGGAAGAAGATGTGACGGAGGTCAATGTTGGCGTCGTAGCCGCTGGTTGCGCCACTGGTGACAACAGTGCCGCCCCAACTGCAGAGTTGGACGCTCAGGCCCATGGTGGCCTGACCGGGATGCTCGAATACTACCTCAGCGCCGCGCCGCCCCACGATGTTGCGCATCTCTTGTCGGACATCCTGCGTCTTGCGATTTATCAGGAACTCCGCGCCGAGATCCTTGCACAACTCCAGTTTTTCGTCGCTCGAGGCAACAGCGATTGGGTGTGCCTGGAACAACCTGGCAATCTGGATCGCCATGACACCCAGGCCGCCCGCCGCGCCCCAGATCAGGACATGGTCGCCGGGTTTGACGGGAGCCTTTTCAACCAGCTTGCGCCATGTGGTGACGAGGACAAGCGGGAATGAGGCCGCTTCTTCATGAGTGAGGTTGGTGGGCTTGGGGACGGCGTTCTCTGCCGGCACTCTCACATATTGACCATGGGCACCGTCAAGCGCGGGCCAGTCATAGCCCCAGATGTTGCATTCCTGCCCCGTGCGGTTATTGAAAGCCGGGCGGCCGCAGTGCACGACAACCTCATCCCCAATGGAATGACTCGTGACTTCACTGCCCTTGTCCACGACAACACCGGATGCGTCGCTACCGGAGATGTGGGGCAATTCCACTTCCATAGGAGCGCCGCGGCGTCCCCAAACATCGTTGTAATTGATAGCTGTTGCCTTAACTTCAATGACGACGTCATTCGGCCCAGCCTTGGGATCGTCGATGTCCTTCCATTGGAGGACTTCCGGACCCCCATACTCCTCGAAGACGAGTGCCTTCATACCAATCTCCCTTCCTTTATCCCCTTATCGTCGTGGTTGAGCAGCGGACGCCGTACCGCGCGCCGCCCGATGGCTCACTCTAGCACAGGGCAGCGCTATGGGGCGCGGCTGGGACGCGCCATCTGCTCTGCCGCGATGGCCTGATCCTCGTCCGTGAACGCGTCGTTCATGTACTGGAAACCGGCGCGCATCCCTTGCTCGGCCGTGACACGATCCACGTCCTGCAGACCCTTCGGCAGATCCTCCGGCGAGGCCGCATAGGACACGTACATCAGATTCTCGGCGTACTCATACGCCTGGAACATGCCCTGCGACTCGTAGTAGTAGTTGATGGCACGCTTGTTGAGCTCCGTCGATGCAGGCGGCAGCTTGGAGATGGTGTTAGCGAGCGTCCAGACGTGATCGTCCAGTTCGTCACGCGACACAACCTCGCTCACCAAGCCGACACGCAACGCTTCCTGCGCATCCATCATGTTGCCGGTGAAGGCAAGCTGCTTCATCTTCTTCATGCCGACCAGCTCCGGCCAGATCATGTACGTGGCCACACTGGCGTAACGCGCGGGCGGATAGCCGAAGAGCGCGTCATCCGAGGCGATGGTGATGTCGCAGTGGCAGGCCAGCTGGCCGCCTCCGGCGAGGCTGAACGAATGGCATTGGGCGATGACCGGCTTGCGATTATTCCAAATCCAGCGGCGATACATCGTCGTGGGGTGGTCGCTGGTAATCATAGTCAGGGCATCTCGCGGCAGGTTGCCCTCTGACTGCACGTTCATGTCATAGCCCGCGGAGAATGCACGACCAGCACCCTTGATGACGATGCAACGAACGGTCTCGTCCTTATCCGCCTCTTCGAGAGCACCTCCAAGGTCGGCAAGCAGCCCGCGGCTGAGCGCGTTCAGTCTCTCAGGTCGGTTCAACGTGATATAGGCGACGTTGCCGCCGGCCGCCTCACGCAGTTCATAGATGATGTTCTCGTAGTCCGCCATCTCTACCCTCCTTCAAAGGTAATCCCCAGTCTTTTCCAATCCTCTCACGTTCACTAATGGTCTGTCAGCGTGGCGTGGCGTCCACAGCGAATTCCCGGTGCCAATCGTGGATGATGCCGTGGTCCCGGTCAAAGGCGAGGTCCGGCAGGGCATCAGCCGGAAAATAGTCGACGGCCAGACTCTCGGGGCCGGCGCGCGGCTCTCCCTCCACAATGTGACCGCGATACACAACGAGGATCACACGGTTGCCGGTCTCCGAATGGAGACCAAGCAGGCCGTCAAGTTCGACCGTCACGCCAACCTCTTCCTGCGTCTCACGGATGGCGGCGTCCTCCACCTTTTCACCAGCGTCAACGTATCCCGACGGATATGACCACAAGTCCTTGCGGGGGTGGTGGGCGCGCTGCATGAGGAGCACACGCCCCTGTTCGTCGCCAATCAGCACGCCGACGGCCACCTTGGGATCCGTGTAGTGGACGTAGCCGCAGGATTCGCAAGCAAGGCGCATCGAGCCGTCAATCTCGCGTTCAACGAGTTCATCACCGCAGTTCAGGCAGAACTTGGCCTTACCATGACCGTGCATGATGGGCGGATGGTCACCGTTCTGCTGGTCAGCCATCGATGATCCTCGTTACGACAGTGCGTGACCCTCCGATACCGGCCTGTTTTCTAGCGGAACGGGCCGTCGCGCGCATCAAGGAACGCTCTCATGCCCTGCTCAGTGCGTACTTTGCCGAGATACTCGCGCTCCGGCACGTCCGGCACAAGGCCCTCGATCATGCGGATCATGAGGTGGTCGTCCTGCCCTTTCTTGAAACCCTGTGCGTCATAGACGACGTTGATGGAGCGCTTCATCATCTGTAAGGCGAAGGGCGGCACCTGTGCGATGCGTCGCGCCATGGCCATTGCCTCATTGAGTGCTTCACCAGCGGGAACAACCTTGTTGACCAGGTCCCACTTCTCGGCGGTCTCAACGTCGATGAAATCACCCGTGTAGTAGAACTCTCGCAAATGACGGTTGCTCGTGATGAACGGCAGCAGGACGTGCGGTGAGTGGGCGACATGGCGAATCTCCGGCTCGCCGAACTGTGCGCGCTCGGACGCGACGATCAGATCGCAGCTCATGGCAAGCACGTTGCCCGCTGCGGCTGCCGGGCCATCAACTGCCGCGATCCATGGAACGCGGGAGTACCATGGCCGCGAGACAAGGATAGCCTGCCAGTGGGTATGCTCCCAGCGCTCCGTCGCGCTATAGGTCGGCCTCTCCTGGTTCGGAGTGAGGTCGTAACCCGCGCAGAATGCCGGGCCTGCGCCGGTGATGACACCGATACGCACATTGTCATCGCTCTCAACTGCGTCAAAAACCTCTTCGAGTTCATGAAGCAACTGCGGATTGAGCGCATTGCGGCGCTCCGGTCGATTCAATGTGACAAGCGCGACTCCATCATCACCGACCTCGTAGATAAGTGTCTCAAAGTTTGCCATGTTGAATATCCCTCCCCCACTGTGGAATATGGCGGCAATGCCAAGCCGCCTAGTGAGTATACGTCACCAGATGACGGGCAAGGCAACGACGTAAAGGGAGGGGTTTCTACACGTACTCTTTGACGCGCTCTGCCAGGCGCTTTGTCATGCCGGGCGCGGCGGAGAGGTCATCAATGCTGGCCTCGCGGATGGCATCGAGGCTGCCGAAGTGGCGCATGAGCATGCGCTTGCGGCGCGGGCCAATGCCGGGAACCGCGTCCAACATCGATTCCATCCCCTTCTTCTGTCGGACACCGCGATGGAACGTGATGGCGAACCGGTGCGCCTCGTCGCGGGCACGCTGCACAAGATAGAGGGCGGGCGAGGTGCGCGGCAGCATAATCGACTCTGCCATCTCCGGCAGAAAGACCTCCTCTTCCTGCTTGGCCAATGACGCGAGGGGAATCTGGTGCAGGCCAAGCTCAACGCGCATCACCTCGGCGACGGCGTTCAGCTGCCCCTTTCCGCCGTCGATCAGTACGAGATCGGGCAACGTCATGAACGAGCCGTCTGCCGTTTCCTTCTTGGTGCCGCTGCGATCGTCCTTGTTGCGAGATGGGGCCGACTTGAACTGCGCAATGACTTCTTCAGCATCCTCGGCCGTCGATGCCAGCCCGCGCGCGGCGCTGCCAAGCGCGCCGGAACGTCGGAACCGGCGCCGGATGACTTCCTGCAGCGAGGCGAAATCGTTTGCGCCCTCCACCGTCTTGATCCGGAAACGACGATAGTGGTCCTTGAGCGGCTGCCCGTCCTGGAATACAACCATGGAGGCGACAGAGTTCGTGCCCTGCGTGTTGGAAATGTCATAGCACTCAATCCGGCGTGGGAGTTCAGGGAGGTTGAGTTGTTCCTTGAGTTCCACCAACGCCGTCTCCGTGGCGGCCTCATCGGCGAGCACCTTGATGCGCAGCGCCTCAAGGCCCTGCAAAGCGTTTTCAGCAACGAGTTCCAGCAGCTTCTTACGCTCACCGCGCTGCGGCACGATGAGCCGCACCTTGCGGCCTTCTCGACGCTCTTCAAGCCATTCCGTGATAGCGGAGCCGTCAGCGACGGGTGACTGCGTCAGGATGCGCGGCGGCACAACAGGGCTGTTCACATAGAACTGTTTGATAAATCCGGCAAGAACCTCACCGTCCGTTTCACCGAGCGTGCCGTCCAACAGGAAATTATCGCGCTCGAGCAATCTGCCGCCGCGCACGAAAAAGACTTCCGCCCATGCCTCATTGCCGGCACGGGCGATGGCGATGATGTCCTCGTCAACGGCATGTGTAGAGACGGCCTTTTGCTCGGCGGAGACGCGATTGATCGCATTGAGCTGGTCGCGGAAAAATGCTGCGCGCTCATATTCGAGGCTGTCAGACGCGTCTATCATCTTGCGCTTGATGTCCTTCGCGATGGTGGCCTGCTTGCCCTCCAGGAACGCAGAAACCTGCCCGATGACTTCTCGATAGTCCTCGTTGGATACCGCGCCGATGCACGGGCCGAGACAGCGCTTGATATGGTAATCAAGGCACGGGCGCGGGTCCGTGCCGGTAATCTCTTTGGTACAGGAGCGGTAGGGAAATAGCTTATTGAGCAGATCAAGGGTCTTGCGGACGCTTGATGCGCTGGCATACGGGCCGAAATAGCGGGCGCCGTCATCCTGCATCCGCCGTGTGATGTACACGCGCGGCCATTCTTCACGCACGTCGATCTTGAGATAGGGATAGGTCTTGTCGTCTTTCAGGCGGACATTGAAGCGCGGCTTGTGGCGCTTGATCAGTGTGTTCTCAAGGATCAAAGCCTCCGCCTCGGTGGTCGTGACGATGCAGTCGAGGTCAGACGCACGCTGGGCAATCTGGAATGCCTTGGTCCCCGGCGTCAGCGCATCAGAACCGAAATAGGAGCGCACGCGATTTCGCAGAACGGCCGCCTTGCCGACATAGATCGGCTTGCCGCGCGCGTCACGAAAGATGTAGACGCCGGGCTGGGTGGGCAGGCCGCGAGCAACCTTGCCGAGATCAATGCTCATCGTGCGCTCATTCTATCGCGCCGCAAACGAGTGGGGGTTCTTCGCTGCGCTCAGAATGACAGAAAAGCGTCCCAAGGCGACGGATCGGCTTTAGAGGAAGACTGCGGCAGCAACGAGGGCAACGGCTGTGACAACAGCAGCGAGGCCGATGGACCGCAGATCCTTGACGGAGTCACGGCGAATTCGCTCTTCACGCTGTGCTTCAAGGGCTCGCGCAGATGACGTCGCTCCGCGGCGTAGAGCACCAACCCCTCTCCCTCTAACTCGTCCACCGTTTTGCGCGGCCACCGGCGCCTGCGATGCTGGCGCGGCCGAGGTAGGCTCAGACACTGTCGTTGCGGTATCTTCGGGTGCTACGGGGGGAGCGCTGGCCCGAGCGGCCCTCACGATGCGTCCCGGTGACACGGGTGGGGCCGGACGAGGGCGACGTTCGGTGGCTGAGCCCCGTCGTCTTCGGTCGCGTCTACTTGGTTTCCCTGGCATTAGTTTTGTCTCTCCATTCCCGCGCCGCTTCTTTGAGGGTTTACGTTAAGTTTCATCGCAAAGGAGTTGTTCGTCCAGCGCGCGTGCTCCCGTTGCAACCATCTGCGCGTAGTGCTTGATATCAAGTCGATCAACGCGGAGCACCATATCGAACCAGCTGGGATCAAACGGGTCGACACCAAAAAATTTTCTCAAAAAGGCCTGTCGATGGTGTTCCTGATCATCGACCTCTCGACGCGCCTCGTCAGCAGACAAGCTATTGCGGGTGGCCCAGCGTTCAATTCGCTCGTCACGTGGGGCAAGCGCGAGGACGTTGAAGACACGGGGGTTGTTCCTGAGGATATACGTCGCTCCCCTGCCGATGATGACGACACGGGGCAGGCGGGCAAGCTCCTGGATAATCTCTGTGGTGACCTCAAGGAAGCGCTGATCATCCAGTGTCTGCTCATCTGTGCGCGGCTCCGCGGCGGCCTGCTCATAGGTGCGCGAGAGGAGCGGCTCGCCGCTCATATAGGGATCGGCCGTGTAGCTAGCCGCGGATCGTTGAATGAATGTCTGGAAGACGCGAGCAATGCGATCCGTCAGGCTATCGACGCGCATATCCCGCGCATCCCATTCTTCAATGCTCATACCGGTGCGGTTCGCGGCCTCGCTGAGGAGGTAATTGTCGACGAATTCAGCTTCAAGTTCTTTGGCAACTTCCTGGCCGATATCCTGACCGCCGCTGCCAATCTGCCCTGCAATCGCTATAACAGCCATGACGCCCCCCATCCCCCGCAAATTCTACCGCGCGCGTCTTCGCCCAGCGAACGCCCTTATCATGCCATGCTGTGTAGCTTTAGGCGATAGGAGTTCCGAGGCTGTTAGGAGACGTTATCCGGCGGCGACGGCGTCGCGCTCACGGCCATAGCGGGCGCGCGGGTGGGCACGGTCGTACTCATCGCGCAGCTGGTCATGGGCCAGGCGCGTGTAGATCTGCGTGGTGGAGATACTTGAATGCCCAAGCAATTCCTGCACGTGGCGGAGTGCCGCGCCACCACGCAGCAAGTGTGTTGCGAAACTGTGGCGAAGCGTATGTGGCGTGATGCTGTGCGTGATGCCGGCCTCGGCGGCAAGCGACTTAAGCAGGAGCCAAAAGCCCTGCCGTGTTAGACGGTTGCCACGTCGATTCAGGAACAACGCGGGCTCGTCACGTCGGCGGCGGAGTTTCGGGCGTGCCTCATCAATGTAGAGGCGCAGGGCACGGATGGCCTCAGGATAGACGGGAATAATGCGCTCCTTGTAACCCTTGCCACGGCATCGTACATAACCTTCGTCAAGATTGACGTCTACGACGCTCAAAGACACGAGCTCGGAGACTCGCATGCCTGTTGCGTAGAGGAGTTCAAGCATGGCGGAGGCACGCATGGCCTCCGGCGTTGATTTACCTCTCGGTTGGTTCAAGAGCGATTCCACTTCATCGACACCGAGTGGAGACGGCAACGCCCTGCCCACCTTTGGTGAACTCAGGCCCTCGGAAGGGTCCGATTGGAGTAGATCATGGGTGGTCATGTAGGAGAAAAAGGACTTCAGGGCAGCAATCTTACGCGCAATGGTGGTAGTGGCGTATTCCCGATACTTGAGGTGGCTGACAAATCCAAGGAGATGGTCACGGGAGACATCTGCCCACGATTCCGCGGGTACGAGATCCTCGGACGGCTCGGCGAGCCAGTCCGTTAGTTGGGTCATGTCACTGCGGTAGGCTTCCGAGGTATTGGTGGAGAAGCCTTTGACGGTTGTGAGATATACAAGGAAGTCTCGCACGCCTTGGTCAAGCATTAAGTGGCCGTCCTTTTGGATAGTTATGAGTTGTGCATTACGTCATGTCTAGAGAATAATATCACAAAGTCAGTGAGAAAGATGATTCTTTGCGGCGGGCTGTCGATTCGTCAGATGGGGCGGCGGGGGCATAGAATAGTGGGACGGCGGGCCGTGACGCTGCGAGGCGCAATGCTCGTCATATTCTGAACAACGAGGTAGTACAGCTTGAACGTTCTTGCCGCCATCAACATCGGGATTGACCCCACGATCTTCGAGATTGGCCCGTTCCTTGTGACGTGGCACGGTTTCTTCACGGCGGTTGGCATTATCGCCGTCGTTATCTGGGCCGTGTATATGGGCCGCAAGCATGGCATCCATGAGGACGCCGTTTACGGGACGGCCGTCTGGGCCGTGCTGGGCGGGCTGATCGGCGCGCGGCTGGTTCACGTAATCGACAATTGGGACTACTACATCCAGGACCCAATCCTGATACTACGCATCTACGAGGGCGGAATCGGTCTGCTGGGCGGGATCCTGGGCGCGACGCTCGCCGGAAGTTTCTACGCATGGCGGCACCGCTATCCCGTGGGTCGCATGGTGGACCTGGTCACGCCGGGACTGTTGCTCGGAATGTTCCTCGGACGGTTCGGAGACATCATCAACGGCGAGCACCTGGGCGAAACGCTGGTGCGGCCATGGGCGTTCCTGTACACGCATCCGGGCAGCCCGGCGAATGGCGAGGGGCCGATGCACCCGGTGATCGTGTATGAGATGGCCCTGGACGCGTTCATCGGCGTGGTCACGTATTTCCTGATCGGACGGCTGCGGCCGGACGGCTCGGTCTTCTTCATGTACCTGCTGATGTACGGGCTTGGCCGCTTTGTGATCCAGTTCATGCGGCGGGATCCTGTGTGGTTTGCCGGCCTTCAACAGGCGCACTTGCTGGCCATCCTGCTGGTGGTGGTTGCGCTGGCGTTCCTCATTACACGGGTGAGGCTGTCAGGCTCGGACGATGACGCCTCCGGCGGGCCGGACGACGACTCAGAGGAAGAGACTGAGGACAGGCAAGCGGACGCGCCGCCACAGCCCGCGTAGTTCTTTTCCCGGTTCGCGATCAGTCTTGGTGGGCCACTGGAGTTGGCACATCGCGTTCCGGCTATGACGGGTTAATCAAGGCTTTGGGTTCTTCGCTGCGCTCAGAATGACAGCGGCCAGTCAGAAAGACCGGGCTAGGTTGAGGGGCGGAAGTCCTGGACGTTGAGTTCCAGCTTGGTTGGGCGGTTTGAGTTGGGGCCGCCGTCGTTCTCCTGGAACTGAAACGCGACGTCGATCTCTCCTCGCGCCTGCCCTGCGTTATCGCCCTGTCGGAACGCGATGGCGTTCCATTCAAACCCTGTATCGGGTTCTGCCAACGACAGGCGCAGGTGCGAGCCGTCTCCAACTCTTCGCGACGATATGACGCGCATATTTCGAGCCAAGAACACCGGTTTCCTGTTGCCCTCGCCGAATGGTTCAAGCCTGGCCATGTGCGAGTTGAGTTCCGTCGCGATGCGCGTGGGCAGACCCTCGGCATCGATGGCAAGCACAGGTTGAAGATCAACGCCGTCCAGGGCCTTGACAGCCAAATGATGCAGCCTGTCGCGGAAAGTCGGGAGATTGCTTTCGAGGGCAGAGAAACCGGCGGCGCGACCGTGACCGCCGAACAGCGTGAGCAAATCCGCGGACTGCCTCAGCGCGCCCTCGGCATCAAACTCCTCAATGCTGCGGGCGGAGCCGTGCACCAAACCGTCACCGTACGTTGAGTAAACGAAGCTTGGTCGATAGAACTCCTCCATGAGCCGACCGGCAACGAGGCCCAGGATTCCGGCAGGGATGTCGGGAGCACCCGTGACGATGATGGGCGCTTCCTCATCATCATCAGCCATGCGCTCTCGGACTTTGCTGTATGCCTCCTCGGTGAGTTCACGGCGCCGTTGATTGACTTCATCAAGTTGAACGGCGAGAGTTCGGGCTTCTTCTTCGTCCTGCGTGGAAAGCAGGCGGAGGGCATCATCCGCGTGGGTGAGCCGGCCGGCGGCGTTGAGGCGCGGCGCAATCTGAAAGGCAATATCCTCAGACGTGAGACCGGCGAGGGGGCGGTTGGAAATTGACGCCAGAATACGGATACCGGGACGGCGCGTGTCTCGCATCCGAATCAGGCCCTCGCTGACCAGATACCGGTTCTCGCCGATCAGGGGCATAACGTCCGCGACGGTACCGAGCGCCACCAATTCAACGAGGTCACTGGGCAAGTCTTTGCCTAGCTCTTGGTAAACAGTCTGAGCAAGTTTGTAGGCCACGCCCACTCCGGCAAGTTTCGGCCACGGGTACGCGGATTCCCGTCGCATTGGGTTCACGACGGCGGCAAAATCTGGCAACTCATCTCCCGGCATGTGGTGGTCAGTGACGATGATGTCCAAGCCTTTCGGCGCGGCGCCGTCACTTATGCCGCCCACACCACAGTCCGCGGTGATGACAAGCGTGCAGCCATCATCATGGAGCGCCTTGAGAGCTGCGCGATTCACTCCGTGGCCTTCGGAACGGGAGGGAATATACGTGGTCACCTGCACACCGAGGTTCTGCAGTGCCTCACTCAGAACCGCAGTGCCGCTCACCCCATCGGAATCGAAATCGCCGTAGACTCCGACTTTCTCTCCGGCGAACATGGCCTGACGGATGCGGTGAATGGCGGCATCCATACCAGGAATGCCATTCGGATCACCGCTGAGGCGTTCGTCGGGGCGGAGGAAGAGATCAGCTGCGTGTGCTGTCTCGATACCGCGATTCACGAGGAGTTGCCGGAGCGTCGGCGGGAATGCGGTGAGGGCCTCACGCGCCTGCGGGGTTGGTGGGTCAGGGAGCTCCCACCGTCGTTGGACCGTCATGCGGGCGGCGGCTAGCCCGCGTACTTGCGGAAGATGATCGCCGTGTTATGGCCGCCGAAACCGAACGTATTGGACATGGCGCTGTTCACGGGGCCGTTGCGGACCTCATGCGGCGTGTAATTCAAATCGCAGTCGGGGTCCGCATTCTCGAGATTGATGGTCGGGGGAATCCGGTCGTTCGCCACTGCCAAGGCGCAGATAGCGGCCTCGAGCGCACCGCCCGCGCCAAGAAGATGGCCGTGCATCGACTTGGTTGATGAAATCGGCACGGCGTAGGCGGACTCTCCAAAGACGGTCTTGATGGCCTTTGTTTCCTCACGGTCGTTGATGGGTGTCGATGTGCCATGAGCGTTGATGTAGCCGAGCTCGCCGGGGGCCAGCCCGGCCCTGTCGAGCGCCTTGCGCATGGCCCGCACCGCGCCCTCGCCATTCTCGGCGGGATGGGTGATGTGATATGCGTCGGCCGTGGAGGCAAAGCCAGACAGTTCAGCGATGATGTTCGCGCCGCGCGCCTTCGCGTGTTCAAGGTCTTCCAGTACCAGCACACACGCGCCCTCTCCCATAACAAAGCCATCTCGATCAACGTCAAAGGGTCGTGAGGCTTTCGAGGGACTGTCGTTGCGTTTGGTGGAGAGAGCGCCCGCCTGGCTGAAACCGGCGAAGGCGATGGGGGTGATGGTGGCCTCTGCGCCGCCCGCCAATGCAACCTTGGCATCACCGCGTCGAATCAGGTCGGCTGCTGCGCCGATGGAATCCGAGCCGGAGCAGCATGATGACGTAACGGAGTAGGCAGGGCCGCGCGCGCCAAGCGCAATGGACACCTTGGACGCGCCCATCTCCGTGACCATCATGGGCATGAGGAACGGGCTGACACGGTTGGGGCCGCGCGTTGAGAGGGTCTCGACGGCGTTCTGGACGGTGCCGATGCCGCCGTAGCCGCTGCCGATGATGGTCGCGACTTCATTGCGGTTATCGTCCGTGACTTCAAGGCCGGACTCGTTGACGGCCTGGTCGGCGGCGGCCATGGCGAACTGGATGTAGCGGTCGGTCTGGCGGACTTCCTTGCGGTCCATGAAGGTGGACGGATCAAAGTCCTTGACTTCGCAGGCGATGGTTGTGGGGAACGGCTCAACGTCAAAGAGGGAGACGGTGTCCGCGCCAGACTGCCCGGCGAGCAACCCATCCCACGTGGTCTGCGTATCAAGGCCGAGGGGCGTCACCATTCCGACGCCAGTCACAACGATTCGAGTCACTCTCAATAACTCCTACAGAAGATTCCGCGCCTGCCGTCGTTTGGGCGGCTGGCTAGATGATACGGGGACGCGCGGGGATGGGACAAGAGAGGAGTCACGCTTCAACCGCTAGTCGCTACAATGAAGTCATGAATGTTGAGACACGTCCTTACGTTGAACGAAGCAGCCACTATCTGACGCAAGCTTCGGAAGAGTTTGCGCAGGGTGACTATCTGCAGGCAAGCGAGAAGGGTTGGGGTGCCACTGCCCAGATGATTAAGGCCGTGGCCGAGGAGCGCGGTTGGGATCACAGTCGGCACGCACAACTGATTGGCACGGTTAGGCAAGTTGTCGAGGAAACAGGAGATCAGGAACTTTGGCTCTCCTTTGGCGCCGCTCGTGACCTCCACGAGAACTTCTATGAGGAACAGATGGGTGCGGGGGACGTCGAGTTCCATCTTGACCAAGTTCGGCGCTTGACCGATAGGCTGCGCGCCCTGATTGATGGCGACTAGCCGCTAAGCCCCCTCACCCTAACCTCTCGCCAGGGGAGAGGGGAACTCTGAGATTACCCGCTACACTGGTATGTGCCCGCTTTGGCGGGGCTTTGGGCGTTTAAGCGGAGGTGGTGAGTGAGTCTGGCGGCGTTGTCTGAGGGGTTGCGGCGGCGGTATGCGTACCGTCAGCTGGTGGAGGCGCTGCGCGCCGGGCAGCCTGAGCCTATTCTGCTCGATCCGCTGGAGGGCGCAACGCCATTCATCATCGCGAGCCTGTGGCGTGACCTCGGACGGCCCGTGCTGTGGCTGCACGCAGGGGCGGAGGACGCGCGGCGGGCGCATGAACAGGTCAGCGCTTATGTGCCATCATCCGCCGCGAGCGCCGTCATTCCGTATCCGGAGCCGGACGCCCTGCCCTACGAGCAGCTGGCCAACGACGCATCCACAACGCGAGAGCGGTTGAGGGCCCTCTCCTCGCTCGCCGACTTTCGGGCAGGATCGCAGGAGGCACGACTGCAGGAACTCATGGCCCGCCCTGCCCCGTTCATCATCGCGAGCGCGTATGCCGCAGCGGCGGTGACGCTGCCTCCCGAGGATTTTCAGCGTGAAACCTTCACGCTAAAGACCGGTGAGGCGGTTTCGATGGACGGCATAATCTCGGACGCGGTGGAACTGGGGTATGAGCCGGTGGCGGCTATCGAGACGCCCGGGACGGTTAGCCGTCGGGGCGGCATTGTTGACATCTGGCCGCCTCAGGATGAAAGCCCCGTTCGCATCGAGCTGTTCGGGGACATCATTGACAGCATCCGCTCATTCGACGCGGCAACGCAGCGGTCGACTACCGAGGTCGACGAGGTTGTCGTTACACCGGCGCTCGAGTTGCTGCCGTCCGCGGTGCGGGATACCCCACCGCCGGACACGAACGGGCTTGGCAATGAAGAGGCGGCAGCCCTCATAGAGGAGCTGCGGCAGTTCTCCGAGGGAGCGGCAGTGCCGGGCATCGGGTTTTTCGCGCCGTATTTCCATCGCTCGACGCTCATCGATCACCTGCCGGATGAGACGGTTGTCATCGTTGACCGCCCTCTCAGCGTGCGAACACGTCTTGACGAAGTGATCAGGCGGGGGCTGGAGATACACGACGGGCAGATCGAACGCAGCAAGCTGCCGCGCACTTTTCCAAGCCCTGTAGCTACATCGGAACGGCTTGAGATGTCACTGGCGGACGTGCCGCGACGCTTGCACCTTGAGCCGTTCGCGCAGGCGTCGCCTGAGGAAATTCAAGAGGGTGCGCGATCGTATGGGAGTTTAGGCTTCTCTCCGCCGGAGACGTACGGAGGGCGGATCGACCGCCTCAGCAGCGATATTCTCGGCGCACGCCATCGTGGAAACGCGGTTGTAATCGCGTCGCTACAGGCACAGAGATTGGCGGAGATGCTGCGTGAAAGCGGGCATGAACTCTCGCTGCGAGCAGACATGGACGCCGTGCCGACGCCGGGGAGTCTTGTGGTCGTCCAGACGGCGCTGGCGGAGGGATGGGAGCTAAGCGGCGGGGAGTCTGGCGTTGGCGGGTCTATCATCACGCTTTCAGACACCGAGATCTTTGGATTCATCAAGAGGCCGCGTCCGGTGCGGCGGCGCGTGGTACGTCGCGACGCGTTTCTTTCAGATTTCGTCGAGGGTGACTACGTCGTGCATGTGGAACACGGCATCGCGCGGTTCAAGGGAACAGTGCAGCGGGCAACGGAGGGGGCGGAACGAGAGTACCTGTCGCTCGGCTACGCGGGCGGCGACACGCTATACGTGCCGACGGACCAGGTGGATCGCGTGGCGCGGTACACGGGCACGGGCGGGAATCCGACGCTGACGCGGCTTGGCGGCAACGAATGGGCCAACACCAAGCGGCGCGTCAAGGAGGATGCGCTGAGATTCGCAGAGGAGCTGCTTCGCCTGTACGCGGAGCGGGAAGTGAATTCGCGATCGCCGTTCGGCGGGGAGACACCGTGGGAGTGGGAGCTTGAGAGTTCCTTCCCGTACCAGGAGACGGAGGATCAGCAGGAAGCCATCATCGACGTGAAAACGGACATGGAGGCAGAACGTCCAATGGACCGGCTGATCTGCGGCGACGTGGGTTACGGCAAGACGGAGGTGGCGGTGCGCGCCGCGTTCAAGGCCGTGGCGGCGGGCTCGCAGGTGGCGTTGCTGGTACCGACGACGGTTTTGGCGCAGCAACATTATCGGACGTTCATGGAGCGGCTTGAGACGTTTCCGCTGCGGGTCGACATGCTGTCGCGGCTGCGGACAGACGCGGAACAGAAGGAGACGGTAGCGGCGATGGCGCGGGGCGAGGTGGACGTGGTCATTGGGACCCATCGGCTGCTGTCCAAGGACGTGAGTTTCCGCAACCTGGGGCTGGTCATGATCGACGAGGAACAGCGGTTTGGGGTGCGACACAAGGAGCATCTGCGCAAGATGCGGGCGACGGTGGACGTGCTGACGATGACGGCCACGCCCATCCCGCGCACGCTGCATATGGCGCTGTTCGGCATCCGCGATATGAGCCGCATCGACACCGCGCCTGAAGACCGGATTCCGGTTACGACGTTCGTGGCAGAGCAGGAGGACCGGACGATCCGCGAGGCGATTCTGCGCGAAACGGACCGGGGCGGGCAGGTCTTCTTCGTCCACAACCGTATACAGGACATCCATCGCGTGCTGGAGCATTTGCAGGAGCTTGTGCCGGAGGCGAGCTTCGGCGTGGCGCACGGTCGGATGCCACCAGAGTCGCTGGAAAGCGTGATGAATTCGTTTGCGGCTCAGGAGTTCGACGTGCTGATCTGCACCACGATCATCCAGGCCGGGCTGGACATGCCCAACGCCAATACGCTCATCGTGGATGACGCGGATCGGCTCGGATTGACCCAGCTCTATCAGTTGCGCGGGCGCGTGGGGCGTTCATCGATTCGCGCCTATGCGTATTTCCTATTCCGGCGCGACCGGGTGTTGACGCCAACGGCTGAGCGTCGTTTGCGCGCCATCCTGTCCGCCGCGGAGCTTGGCGCGGGATTCCGGCTCGCCATGAAGGACCTTGAGATCCGAGGCGCGGGCAATATTTTGGGCGCGGAGCAGAGCGGGAACGTGGCAGCGGTCGGTTTCGACCTATACACGCGGCTGCTCTCAGAGGCGATAGAAGAAGTCCGCAAGGGCAAGTCGGCGCACATGCCGGACGAGCCGGGGTTGACGGGGGGCCGGTCGTTGTTGGCGGCGGGGGCCGCTCGCGCGCCCGTTGACCTTCCTGCCGATGCCCGCATCCCGCCGGACTACGTGGAGGACACAGGAACACGTTTGGCCGTGTATGAACGGCTGGCGAATCTTGTCGATCCGGAGGAGGTGGAGACCATACGCGGGGAGCTGCGAGACCGGTTCGGGCCGCTGCCGCAGCAGGTGGACGATCTGCTGCTGGCCGTCGAGGTACGGGCACAGACTGGGCAGCTGCGCGGCATGGTACGGGCAATCGCGACGGAGGGGGCGGAGATCGTCGTGCGGCTCAGGGACGTGTATTGGCTGGATCGGGAGGCGATTCGGCGGGCGCTGCCGAACGCGAACGTGGGGCATCTACAGATACGGATATCCGCACGCACCGGGAGCGATTGGCGCGAACAACTACGCCAACTGATGTCTGAGTTCGGGCGTATGGGCGAGAAGTCTACGGCGGTGACGGCTTAATCGCGGTCGTGGTTGCGGCGGCCGCGGATGCGATCCCACAGAGACGGGCCCTGGGGTCGATCCTTATAGAGAGTCTGCCCGCGCCATCGCTTCTCGTAACCGCCGGGCATGTTGGCCGGAGAGCCGTTCCTGAAGTAGTTCAGGTAGGCCGCGCCCAGCAGGATGAGGCCACCGAGAGCAAGGACCGCGCCGAGTGATCCCGACATGCTCCAGAGCAGAGCGGCGCTGATGAGGAGAAGCAGTCCGAAAACAGCGGCGTACTTCATGCCGCCCAAGACGGAGCGCCGAGAATTATCCGCAGAACGCCGTCGCTGCGCTCGGCGGGAACGACGAGGGGGCGGCGGCAGGCTGCCCGCTTTCTCGACAATATCCTCAATCTCACGCTCGAGACGATCACTCATGTGTGTCTCTCCCTGTGCCCCCGGCGTTCTATGGTCGCATTCTACCCCGCGCCGCAACGCGCCGCACGCGGAGAACACGCCATCGTTGGCAGTATACTCTGACGATGAACGATTCACAGCAACTACCCTCGCTCCAGCCGGACAGCGTTCGCGCCGCGCTTGATTCCTACGAACCCGAATTCATCAATGATGAGTCTCTAATGCCGTCGGCGGTGCTGATACCCATCATTGAGGGGGCGGAGGGGCCGAGCATCCTGTTCACCGTGCGGACATCCCGCGTGGAACACCACAAGGGAGAGGTGTCGTTCCCAGGCGGGGCGCGCGACCCCGAGGATGAGTCCATCACCCACACGGCCATCCGTGAGACGCATGAGGAAGTCGGGATTGAACCGGACAAGGTCGAGGTGCTCGGCAGGCTAAACGACCACCAAACGAGGACGGGCTACCACATCACGCCGTTTGTAGGCATTGTCAGTCCGGGGGCGGACTACGACCACGACCGCTTCGAGGTGAATGAGATCTTTGAAGTCACGTTCGCCGATCTGTGGGAGACGTACCTTAAGGGGCGTCAGCCGTTCACCTACGGCCAGAACACCATCATGGCATATGAGTTCCACCACGACGGCTATCGCATCTGGGGCGCAACAGCGGGCATCCTGGCTGAGTTCTTTGATGTCTTGAGGGCGGCGAGATAGCTACGCTGTCATTCTGAGGGCAGCGAAAAATCCCCTGACGTCATTCGCAGTACCTCACGGCACCGGCTCTCGAAGCATCCACCCTGCGGAGCGCTTCTCTCAAGTTCTCGGGATAGCAGCCTGTCAATTCATTGCGGAAAGGATCCAGGTATCTCAGATTCACAAGGTTTCCCAATTCTGGCGGTATGTCTCCGCTAAGTTGGCTATTGGCCAGACTTAAGTCGGTAAGCTGTGTGAGATTGCCAATTTCCGGCGGAATCTGTCCGCCCAAAGGGTTACTTCCCAGATGCAGTCGACCGAGGTTGGATAAGTTACCTATCCAGGGAGGAACCCCTCCGGTTAGTTGGTTTCCGCCAAGGGTCAATGTGATTAGATTTGTGAGGTTGCCGATTTCGGGTGGAATTTCCCCACTCAACATGTTCCCGCCGAGCATCAGTAACTCGAGCTCCGCCAAGTTGCCGATTTCAGGTGGGATCTCCCCGCTCAACTCGTTGCCATTTAGCAGCAGCACATGCAAGTTGTTGAGGTTGCCGAGTTCCAGGGGTATCTCACCGGTCAGCTCGTTGCTTCTGAGGGCTAATACCTCAAGGTTCGCGAGACTACCAAGTTGTGTTGGTATCTCTCCTCGCAGAAGGTTGTTGTTGAGATCGAGCAGGCGAAGGGACGAAAGAGCACCAAGTTCCGGTGGTATCTCCCCACTCATCCGGTTTTGCGAGAGCTTCAAGTGGCTAACTCGACCGGCTGCATCGGTGGCCACACCGTGCCATTCTTCGATCGGGGCATCGGTGGCCCAATTGGTATTCTCATTCCAACTCGGGCCGTCGGTGGCGATGTAAAGCGCCATTAGCGCTCCTCGATCCGCTTCATTGGACCCTGTCTCAGCATCTGGGTGGAGGAAAAACAGAGGCGGGGTACACTCGCTCAGCGCCAGTACTTCCCGCTCCTCTTGGCGCAGCTCCTCGAAGGTTTGCCGAGCAGAACCGCTGGCATCGTAGGTGTCCTGGCCGAAAAAGTCGCGTATCTTCGCCAACAGAATCTCATCAGATAGTCGTTCTTTCTCTTCCTCTGAAATGTAGGATCTGAGCGAGACACGTAGCAATTCATCATGGGCCTCAGTCAAAAACGCCAAGTAGTCACCTATGTAAGAGTCGCCGTCTGGACGTTGCTGGGCCGCATCTCGCAGGCTTATCCAGGCACTCAGGTTGGTAGTGTGGTAGTCGGCAAGGTTCACTGGAGGGATTAGCTCGCCATACCTCTCCACGAGTTCATCGACGTCCTGCGCGAATACACCCCAGGTGTACGAGGCCGGGTCGTCAATATTCTCGCCACTGCCCAGTTGAAAAAGTGCCATTTCGCACTGCTGGGCATAGGCTATGAGCGGTGACTTAATAACAACTCACAAAGCCGACGATCTTAAGCGTGTATTAGACGGTGGT
>VXMO01000049.1 GCA_009841045.1 Dehalococcoidia bacterium | reverse complement strand
CCCCCCCCCCCCGCCCCCCCCCCCCCGCCCCCCCCCCCCCCCCCCCCCCCCCCCCGCCTGTGGTTCCTTGTGGAACGCTGCTCTTAGCGATTCTGCCAGTTGGGAGCTCGCTTCTCGGCGAAGGCGAGCGGGCCCTCCTTGGAGTCCTCGGAGCCGCCGACGATGCGGTTGACCCAGCCGCTGAACTGGTAGTGCTCGTCGATGAACAGGTTGCGCCAGAATTGCGCGGTGGCCTTCACGCCCTGAACGGCGATGGGCGCGTTCTCCGCAATCATCTTGGCGATCTCAACTGCGCGCGGCAGGAGCTGATCCGGCTCAACAACCTCATGCACCAGACCGATGCGCAGGCACTCTTCGGGGGAGATGCGATCCGCCGTCAGGCCGATGTACATGGCCTCACCGACCGGGACCAGGCGCGGCATCAAGTGCATGCCGGAGCCGGGCATGATTCCGCGCTTCACCTCAAACAGGCCCATGTACGCCTCGGTCGAGATGATGCGGATATCGCAATCGATGGCGCGCTCGGTGCCACCGCCGACGGCCAGTCCGTTGATGGCCGCGATGAAGGGCTTGGGCGAGCGGGCGAACTGGAAGAGGGAGCCCGTGGGACCGACTCCTCCTCCGCCGGAGATCTGGAACAGGCGACGCGCCCGCTCCTCGGCGTCGATCTCGCCCTTGTCGAACGCCTCATTGACCTCGGCCGTGCGAGTGTTTCGATCCGACATCTCACGCAGGTCTGCGCCTGCGGAGAATGCGCGGCCGTTGCCCGTCACGATGCCGACCCACATGTTGCGGTCGTTGTTGAAATCATGGAGCGCGATCTGCAGCTCCTCATTCATGCTTCCGCCCATGGCGTTCAGCCGATCCGGGCGGTTCATGGTGAACGTGGCGTAGTGTTCCGCGTCATTCTTCTCGTACAACAGTTCAGGCATTTGCTTCCCCTCCCACCTCTGTGGATTCTTCGTGCGTAAAGCCGACTAAGCCTAGATTTTTGGTAGCTCAAATGTCAAGTTGACGGCGTATCGGCGCGGCGCGTCCGCTTTGACATGGTTTGCGCGTGACTGATAGGGTGAATCTGGCTTGGATAAGCCATTTGGGTGGGGGATTTCATCGTTCCGCGGCGGGTGTCGCCAGTACGAGAGCAACGCCGCGCGCGGGGAAAAACCACGAAACACGGGGGGAAATGACCATGCGTTTGACACTCTCAGCCATCAAGGCGGACGTTGGATCCATCGGAGGCCATACAAGGCCGACGGATGAGATGCTGGACAAGGTGCGCTCTGAAGTGCAGGCCGCCATTGATCGGGGGCTGCTCATCGATGGCTACGTGTTCCACGTGGGCGATGACATCGCCATCATCATGTCTCATACCCGAGGCAAGGACGACACGGAGATTCACCAGTTCGCATGGGACAGCTTTATTGCGGCGACGGCCATCGCGCAAGAGTACGGCCTCTACGGCGCAGGGCAGGACCTGCTGGTTGACGCTCCCTCCGGGAATGTGCGCGGCGCAGGGCCCGGGGTGGCCGAGGTGGAGTTCGAGCATGAGCCGGTGAGGTCAAACAGCGCGCGTCGTGCGGAGTCATTCATGATCTTTGCGGCGGACAAGTGCGGGCCGGGCGCGTATAACCTGCCGCTGTTCCTCGGTTTCGCCGATCCGATGTACTGCGCTGGCCTGATGCTGCCGCAAATGATTCAGGGCTTTGATTTCAACATCATTGATATGAACAACACGGGCGGCGACAGCATCCTGACACTCCACGCGCCGGACGACTACTACCAGATCACGGTGTTGCTGCGTGACAACGAGCGTTTCGGCATTGAGAGCATCACATCACGGACGCATGACGACCAGGAGGCGGTGGCAGTTTCCGCTCAGCGGCTGCACAACATCGCCGGCACATACACGGGTAAGGACGACCCCATTGCCATTGTGCGCAACCAGGGTATCTTCCCCGCGCCGGAGGAAGTTCTTTCGACGTTCACCAAGGCGCATTACATCGGCGGAGACGCGCGCGGCTCCCACAATATGCCGTTGATGCCGGTGCCAATGAATACGCCGGTAACCGGGCCATACTGCCTGCCGATTGTGGAGTCGCTCGGCTTCTCCATGAATGCCGAGGGCAAGTTCTCCGCAAACGTTGTTGATTTCTTTGACAATCCGGCGTGGGACCTCGTCCGCAACAAGGCGCAGGAGAAGGCGCTGTACATGCGCGACCAGGGATGGTCGGGTCCGGCGATGCTGCCATACACGGAGCTGGAATACGGCGGCTTCCGCGACATCGTCACGGGTCTGGAGGAGCGTTTCGCGTTCAGGGCGGAATAGTTTTCTCTTGGCCGTCATTCCCGCGAAGGCGGGAATCCATCCGGCGATGTTACAGGCGAAGTAACGAATGAGACTCCTCGTTGGCACAGGCAATCCCGGCAAGGTGCGGGAGTTCCGTGAGTTGTTGGATGGGCTGCCCGTTGAACTTGTGACGCCTGCGGATATCGGCCTTGATATGGAGGTCGAGGAGACCGGCGATACTCTGGAAGAGAATGCGCTGATCAAGGCGCAGGCATATGCGAATGCCGGTGGCATTCTGACACTCGCCGACGATTCGGGCCTTTTTGTGGATGCGCTGGATGGCGCGCCCGGCGTGATCAGCGCCCGCTACGGCGCTCCCGATGCTAGGACGGATGAGGACCGCGTGCAACTCCTGCTACGCAACCTCGTGGATGTGCCGGACGAACATCGCGGCGCGGCGTTCCGGTGTGTGATTGTCATCGCTGAGCCGAACGAGGACACCGTTCGAATAGCGAAGGGAGAACTGCGGGGTATAATTAGACAAGCTCCGAGGGGAACGAACGGGTTCGGATATGATCCGATATTTGTCGTGCCGGAGTACGGGAAGACGGTAGCCGAATTGGATTCAGAAACAAAGAACGCGCTCAGCCATCGCGGTCGGGCGGCAAGCATTGCACGGGACATCATTGCCGACATGGCCGCGGCGCCGAAGACGGAGGGAAACTCCTAAACATGACCGTTGTTGCCCCCATAAGTGTTAAGGACGTTTTCGGACGTCTTCTGCAAGACCTGCGCATCTCCGTCACGGACCGGTGCAATTTTCGTTGTGCATACTGCATGCCGGCCGAGATATTCGGCGAGCGATATGAGTTTCTGCCGCGCGACCAGATTCTGACTTTTGAAGAGATTGAGCGCCTTACGCGCATCTTTGCCGGCTTGGGCGTCACCAAGATTCGCGTCACAGGCGGGGAGCCGCTGCTGCGCAGGGACCTGCCTGAGTTGATCCGGATGCTCTCTGCCGTTGAGGGTATAGAAGACCTTTCCCTGACAACCAACGGCTACCTGCTGCCGCCTATGGCAAAGGAACTGCGGGAAGCAGGGCTGCGCCGCGTCACCATCAGCCTGGACAGCCTGGACGACGAGACGTTCAAGCGTATGAACGGCCGCGGCTTTGGCGTTGACCGCGTGCTGGAAGCCATAGAGGCGGCTGAGGACGCCGGCCTTGGGCCGATCAAGATCAACAGCGTGGTACAGCGCGGCGTCAACGATAACTTCGTGACAGACCTCGCCAAATACTTCAAGGGCACCGACAAGATCGTGCGATTCATCGAATACATGGATGTGGGAACAATCAACGGCTGGAAGCTGGAAGAGGTCGTGCCGAGCAAAGAGCTTGCGGCGCGCATCAATGCCGAGACACCTATCATCCCAATCGATCGGAATTACAGAAGCGAGACATCCTCGCGCTATGCGTATGCGGACGACACCGGAGAAATCGGTTTCATCTCCTCCGTCTCTGAACCGTTCTGTGACGACTGCACACGCGCCCGCCTTTCCACGGATGGCAAGCTCTACACCTGCCTGTTCACCGGAGAAGGCCACGATCTGCGCGAGGCGCTGCGATCAGGGGCGACAGATGATGAGATTAGTGGGCTGATCACGGGCGTCTGGGAGCAGCGGACAGACCGCTATTCCGAGGAGCGGACGAGTGAAACCGCCGCGCTCGCAGGCAGGAAGCCGGAGCGCGTGGAGATGTACCACATCGGCGGGTAGAGCAGGGCGCTCCGAGAAATCCGATGGCTGACCAGGACAATCCCGGCCAACTTTCCCACGTTGATCCAACGGCGGGACCGCGCATGGTTGATGTTGGCGATAAGGACGTGACACGCCGCGAGGCCGTTGCGCGGGGCAGGGTAGTCATGTCTCCCGAAACGCTCATCGCCATCCGCGAGCAGGCGACACCGAAAGGTGACGTTCTATCTGTCGCGCAACTGGCGGGAGTCATGGCGGCCAAGCGCACCTCCGAACTGATCCCGCTGTGCCATCCGCTACAGCTATCTTTCGTTGGTGTAGAGCTGACTCCCGGGGAGGACGGAGCAAGCGTTGAGATCGAGGCCACAGTCCGTACGACAGGACAGACGGGAGCCGAAATGGAGGCGTTGACGGCAGTTAGCGTTGCAGGCCTCACCGTCTATGACATGTGCAAGGCCATCGACCGCACGATGCGCGTTGAGTCGGTGAGGCTCGTGTCCAAATCCGGCGGCCGGAGCGGAGACCTGCGGCTGGAAGAGTAGTCAGCCGTTCTTCTAGTCCCTGCTACTTAGCAGAAAGCTCCGGGCGATGTTGGCGGTTTCGTCCGGGACCTGCATGTAGATGGCGTGGCCGACGTCCGGCATGACGAGGAACTCGCCACGAGGCAATGCCTGCGCCAAAGGCCTTTGATGTGACTCAAGAAGGTTGTTCTCCTCAGCCACCACGATGAGGACGGGCATGGTCAGCCGGTCGGCGCCGTCAATGAGCATGAACTCGTCGGTTGCCATTTCCTCCATGTTGTACGAGTTGAGGCTCCAAGCGGCCTCCGCGCGACCGTCCGGGAGGACGATGGTTTCCTCATTGAGGACATCCTCAAGAGCTTCCTGCGTCCATACGCTTGTCATATTGTTCGATTCGAGTCGGCGCTTGAGGTCTTCCAGAGACACCCAGGAGTTGCGGCGGCCCGGGCCGGGCTTCTCGGTCAGATCCTCATTGAGGACATTGACGCGCACCCAGTGGGCGGGGCCCTCCGGCACCGGCTCAATCATCACCATGCCGAGCACGCGATCCGGGTGATTCGTGGCGTAGAGTCCGCTGATCGCGCCGCCGTAGGAATGGGACATGATGTAGTGCGGGGGCAGGTCGAGTTCCTCCACGATGCCCGCCATGTCCTGCGCGCCCTCTCTGGCGCGATACCCGGTCTCCGGACCATCCGACTCGCCGTGCCCGCGTGTGTCCAACGCGATGACGCGAAAGTCGTTTCGGAGCCGCCGTGCCACAGCGTTCCAGCTGCGTCCGGTGCGACGACCTCCATGGACCAGCAGAAGCGGAGCCCCGTCGCCTCCCCAATCAAGCGCGTGAAATGTCACTCCTTCAACGGTGACGAACAGGCTTGTCCGTCCCTCGGATTGTTCGCGTGAGATGACTTCAGGCACAGGACCTCCAGGTGTGTGTTGTTGGACTTGACTTGGGGCAGGGAATCAGGCGGGGTACCACTGACGCCTTTCAAGCATCCCCTTGAGATAGGACATCTCCCCTGTATGCATGGAATTATCGTGCATGACGCTAACAAGGCGGACGCCGACCGTCGGCATTGGATCCCACTGTGGCTCGTTCAGGACGCGGTCAAGCGCCTCCGGTGTGATGGTCCGCAGGAACTCCTGCGTTCGGGCATACACGGCGTCGTAGTACCCGATGATGACGGACGCCTCCGGCGACTGGAAAGCGCGAACCTCATCCATGGAGTGTCCGGTGCCGGTGTTCTGCGGGTCGGCCGGCATACCGAAACGCTCATGCCAACCGTTCTCAATCCATGCCTGCTCTCGCCCGGCAAGCCCGGAAATCTCGTGATCCTGCGTTCGGGTTAGATGCCACCCGGTCCAGCCAAGCGGGTTGGAGTTCTCGTCCGGCTGCTTCATCAACTGCTCAACTGTCAAACCGTCGATGCACCTCGACAGCAAGCCCCTCACGCGGCTAAAGTGATCGATAGTCAGGTCTGTCATATCCATCTGGGTCCTCCGTCTCCCCCGATTGTCCGGTTGTTCCTGGCTCAGACCTTTTCGTGCTGCGTCTTGTACCAGGGCAGGCCGTTCACCATTTCCACCTTGTAGTCGGAGAAAAGGACGGGGTAGCGATCCTGGGCGATCTCGCCGATCTTGGCGAAAACGACACGAATTTCCTCCTCGGAGCTTGGGTCCGTGCGCGCCTCCAGGATATGGCGCAGGGCGCGGATATTCGTGCTCCAGCCGATGCTCGTCGAGACGCCGATAGGGGCGATGCGGCGCATGGCGGAGGTGATCTCCTTCTTGCGTGAAAACTGCGCGCCGTCCTCGTCCAGCTGATAGTGCTCCGCCATCATGATTTGCAGCTCTTCAAGCTTCTTGAAGGTGTCGACGAAGACCTCCATGATGTGCTCGTCCTCGCGGACGGCGGTGGGCGCCCACATGCCAAGGTCATCCAGACGGACGAAGCGCAGGCTCTCCTGCGATATGGCGGTACCGGCGCGATGGCGGACAAGCTCATGCGTGAAGACACGGCTGACGCCGCTGATGGCGAAGTTCAGAACGCTGTGTTCCAGCACGGAGCCGTGGCCGGTGGCAATGATGTTCTTGAGGTGAGCGGCGTTGTTAGGACGGACGCGTGTGACGTTCGGGTTGAGGCCGGGTTCAAAGCTCCGGTAACAAAGGCGACCCATGAATTCGGCGAGCGCCTCAACGTCAGAATAGGCGTCCGTTGACCAGTCCGGCGCGCCGATGTGCTCCAGGTAGGCGCTAAGCCCCTCGGGTATTAGTTTGGTCTCTCCGACCAGAAAGACCTTCGGCTCCACGCCGTGCATATGCGACCTCCCCCGAACAACCTATCTATTCAAACTGTAGCACGGGCGGGCGAAAGTAGGGGGATGCGGCGCAGACTTAACTGAGCACACACATGAGCTTAACAACTGGTTAACGTCAATTGTTGAATACAGTGTTATTCTTGTTATGTGGAAACTGAATACATTACCTCCACCATGAATTATCCAAAGGCGATCAAGACGGTCGCTCACCGGGGCGCGAAGGCGTTGGCGCCCGAGAATTCGTTGCTCGCATTCACCACAGCCGCCGAACTTGGCGTTGCCGCAATAGAGACCGATGTCCGTCTGACCGCGGACGGGCTGCCCGCCATCATCCACGATTCCACGCTAACCAGGACGCACGACCACAATGCCCAGGTTGCCACCACAAGGATGGCGGATCTGGAGGCTCTTGGCGTGCCACCCCTCTCCGTCATGCTCGACGTGTTCGCCGCCGACTTTGACGTGATCATCGACCTCAAGGAGAAGAGCAGGGGACTCGCTGAAGCCGTGGGACGTGTCGTTGCCGAGTCGGGCCGGGCGCAGCGCTGCTATGTGACAGGGTCAGATCTCAGTCTCTTACTCCGCGCGCAGGCGCTTGCAGAGGGGCTGCGGCTCAGTTGGACCATTGGAGCGCGTCACGGAACGCTGACGCCCGCCGCGGTCGTTGAGGCGTCCGTTGTCGGAGTGTCGGAATTGGCGGTGCAAGCGTCCGAGGTGAGCGCGGAGCTGGTGGCGCAAGCCGGGTCGCTGGGGATCGACGTTCGAGCATACGGAATCAGGACACCGATGGCCGCGCGAGAACTGGTTGCCCTCGGCTGCACAACCCTGACGCTCGATGACCCGCGCTGGGCGATGATGCCCAGGCAGCTTAGCCTGCCACTGGTTTCAGCGGCCACCTAGAGCCGCACTCTCTTTGCAGACAGGGGTATACGCTCCCCTCATTCCTGCGAAAGCAGGAATCCATCGGGATGTTCCTGCCGCACCGCATATACTGGCCTTGATGGCTGGTGTTGGAGATTCACGCTTCGATTCTGATGTTGCCGGCGCGCCCGCGTTGGAGGCGCGCCGACTGCGGAAACAATTTGGCGGCAGAGATGTCGTGAACGATGTCTCTTTTCACGTCAAAAGCGGCGAGGTTGTCGGCCTTGTCGGCCCCAACGGCGCAGGCAAGACAACCACGATTCGCATGATGCTCGGCATACTCGCGCCTGATGAAGGTGAGGCGAGGGCACTGGGTGGGCCACTCACAGAGGAGACTCAGGAACGTATCGGGTATCTTCCTGAGGAGCGCGGCCTGTATGAGGGGCTGCGCCTCACCGTCGTGCTTTCATACCTCGGGCAGCTAAAGGGCTTGAGCCGCCGTCACGCCGCTATTCGAACGGGAGAGATGCTGGACGCTGTCGGCATGTCGGAGCACGCCCATAAGAAGGTGCGTGAACTGAGTCGTGGTATGACCCAACTAGTTCAGTTCGGAGCGACCCTGCTCCACAGGCCGGACATCCTTGTCCTCGATGAGCCGTTCTCCGGGCTTGATCCGGTCAACGCGCGCCGTATGAAGGAGCTTGTGCTCGAGGAAAAGGAACGCGGCGCGGCGATCATTTTCTCCACCCACCAGATGACCGATGTGGAGGAGCTATCCGACCGTGTGTTGATGATTGACGGCGGAGAGGTGGCGTTGGACGGCGCGCCGTCCGAGCTTCGGCGGCGCTATCGCGGCGACACCATCCGCGTTGAATCGCCGGACGCGCCGCCTGCATCAATCAGCGGAGTAGGGGAAGTCGTGCGTTCCGCGGAGAGCATTTCAATGCGTCTCACCGACAGAGCCACCGCGGAGCAGGTGCTCAAGCAGCTGCTCGACGCCGGGATGCGCATAGAACGTTTCGAGGTGGCGCTGCCGACGCTTGAGGAGATATTCATCCGCGAGGTGCAAGGGCGGAGAGGCACGCGATGAATAAGGCCTTGGTCATTGCCCGCCACGAGTTCACAACGATGATTTCGCGGACCAGTTTCCTTGTTATGACCGCGCTCGTGCCCATCGGCATGCTTCTGCTCGTGGGCGGTATCGGAGCGTATATCCTCCTTACGTCGAGAGGGGAGGAAGCGCCGGAGCCGCAAAGGGTTGGGTATGTGGACCTCGCTGATGTGATCGTCGAGCCGGGAACGATTGGAACCACGGAGTACGTGCCGATTGAGAGCGAAGATCAGGCAGTGGCAGCAGTCGCGTTCGGGGAGTTCGACGCCGCGTATGTGATTCAGCGCGACTACCTTTCCACTGGCCGAATCACGCAGCTTGTCAGGGGTGCGCAGGGTCTGAACATCACGGGAGAAGGGGTCGGCTCGCTGAGAGAGTTTCTACGGGCCAATCTGGTGTCAGGGGCAGTGGACGACGAACGTGCTGAGCGCATCCTGTTCCCGATTGACATCACCACGTTTGAAGTTGCCGAGGGCGGCCAACTCGGGGAGAACACTTTCGAGCCTGCAAGGCTGATTTTCTTCATGGCGATGGCATTCGCCGTCATCTTCTCCGTCCTCACCATCACCGGCTATCTACTGCAGGGACTGAACGAGGAGAAAGAGAACCGCGTCATGGAGATCCTGCTGTCCACAGTCAGCCCGGATCAGCTGATGTTGGGCAAACTGCTGGGACTGGGCGCAGCGGGCATGGTGCAGATGGGCGTATGGATGGGCTCGGTCTACGGTCTCTATCTGGTGTCGAGGATATTCATGGAGGGCGTCAGGAACGAGTTGCCTGCGCTTCCGTTTATCCTTGTCGCGTTTGCCTTCTTCCTGCTCGGATACGCATTCTTCGCGGCGCTGATGGCGGCGCTCGGCGCAGTCACAACGTCTCAGCGGGAGTCGCAGCAGCTAACGGTCATCGTCATCCTGCCCGCCGTCGCCCCGTTCTGGTTCTCATTCGCGATTATCGAGGACGCGGGCGGCTTGATTCCGCAGATCATGACCTACATCCCGTTCACCGCGCCGACAATGTCGTTGGCACGTCTCGCCCTTGACGCCATGGGGCCGCTGGAAATCGCCGCGAGCCTCGTTGCGTTGACGATCTCGGTCGTTGTTGCCGTGAAATTGGCGCAGCGCCTCTTCCGCAGCTACCTGCTCGTCTACGGACACCGACCGCCGCTTCTGCAGCTCCTCAGAACCGCCGTGACGGGGAGAGTCTAGGACGTACTATTGCTGTCCGCCGTAGCGCAGCAGCCGTTCCCCGATAATCAGGCCAAGCACGACGTATAGCGCATCCATCAGCGGGAAGTAGATGATGTGTGACAGGGCGGCGTCGCCCGTCTCAGTGCTCGTGTCCAGCAGCCAGAAGTACTGCCAGAAGAACAGCATCAGCAGCACGACGGAGCCGTAGAATAGGCCGTTGACGATGGCGCAGGTGTAGTTGTCCGTCTGCTCTGGATCGAGCCGCCATCGGTAGAGATACGTCAAGACGACCATCAGGATCACGCCAAGGGCCATGAAGTAATTCATGATCGTCCAGTTCGGGTACTCGGGCGAACCGTCATGGATGAGTGGCGTGATCATGAGTAACAGGGCAACGGCAATCGCCGTCAGCAGGAGATAGGCTCCAAACAGGCGGGTGAGTATCTGTGCCATCGTTGTCTCCTTCCTCAGTCTCGCTCAACCGGGATTCGGTCTCTAGCGTACTCCAGCGCAAAACTGAGCGACGTGAGCCTCGGGCAGGAGAACTGCTTTTGAGACCGAATCCAAAAAATCTCTGGAACAACCGACTATAATGAGCGGACAGGATTGCTAGATAAACTGGATTTCGATAGTTCGCATGACCGCATCATCTCCCACGGAAGGCACATCTGACGGCTCGCTTGGTTTCACTATCCCCACCGATTACATCGCGGGATATCAACAGGCTCGTCAAGCCAATAAACCCGTCGCGGACAACTATCTTGCCCACCACCTGATCGCCGACCCTGAGGCCGACGCGGTCATTGCGGAGTTTGGCGACATGGACCGCGCGCAGTCCGCAATGCTCATTCGGGCAGTGATGGATGATCCGGGTGGCAGCGTCCTTAAGAATGCCCCTGCGAGCGTTCAACGTTTGGTTGGTGGACTTGATACGCCGCCGGACTGGGTGAACTACGACGAATTCCTGCCCGGGTCGCGCATGTTCCTGCGCAACGCCCGCATCATCCTCGCGGCATTCGTGGGTGGAACGCTCGTTGAAGGCTTCACCACAAACATCAGCAAATCGTTCTTCATCACCGGCCGTGTTCGTGACCAGGGCGTGCGACGCCTCATGCAGAACAACCGGCACATGCTGGAGTCGTTCCTGCCGGGCGGTCTGGAACGCACGGGCGACGGCCTCAAGCTAAGCGTGCGCCTGCGTCTGGTTCATGCGCAGGTGCGCAAGCTGCTGGAAGAGTCGGACGAATGGGATACAGAGGCGTGGGGGGTCCCTCTAAGCTCCGCGCACCTTGGCATGGCGATTGCGGGATTCTCCGCGCGTCTTCTCTACCACATGAAACGGCTGGGGGCGAAATTCAGCGACGAGGAGCGGCAGAGCTTCATGGCCGTATGGCGCTACACGGGCTACCTCATGGGCATCCCTGAGACCATTCTGTTCAAGAACGAAGAGGAGGCGCTGGAACTCTACAGAATCGCCGTCATGTGCGAGCCCAACCCCAGCCAGGAAGGGGTTGTCATGGCTCACGCGCTGATCAACTCCGCGCCACTCGTTGTGGGTATCCAGGACCCGAAAGAACGCCAGAAGCTGGCCAGCTACGTCTTTCGGATTTCTCGCGCCGTGATCGGGGCGGATATGGCCGACAGGCTCCGCTATCCGAAGACGCCGGTCTTTGGCGTTCTTCCGTTCTTCAGATTCCAGGCCAAATACCACAACTTCCTGTCGCGGTGGCTGCCACGCCTGACCAACCAGAACAACTTCGCGCAGTTTACGGGCCTGTTGGATGCCGCAACGGTGGCCGAAACGGATATCCACTACAACATGCCGGACCACGTCTACTCCGAGAACTCCAGCCCCTGGTAGGGCCAGGCATCGTAGGATCAGACGTCTATCATTCCGAGCGCAGCGAGGAATCTAGGATCCTGATTGCGCCGCCAAAGCCTCTGCTGCCAACTTCCCGCTCCGCACCGCGGATTCCATCGTCGCAGGCCACCCCGTTTGCGTCCAATCCCCCGCAAGAATGAGGCCGGGCACGTTAGTCGATTGTGCCGGTCTCTGATCCTGGACTCCCGGCAGGCATCGAAAGGTTGCCTGCGGCTGCTTGACGACACGGAAGTAGGTCGTTGAAGCATTGCTTGTCTCCGGGAGGACGGGCCGCAGTTCAGTCTCCGCCATCTTACGCAGCTCATCCTCTGCCATCTTTGCCTCATGCCACGCGGCGCTAATCGACACCAACAAGCGCGAGTTCGCATCGGCCGACTCCTGCATCAATGAGCGATTGAAGACCCATTGGATCGGGCTGTCCACCACGGTCAGGAACGGCTCATCCATAACCGGGCGGTCATAACCGATATGAAGCCCCACGATGGGAGCCCATTCCAACTGTGGTGGACTGACGGCGGATAGAGGAGTGTCGCTGTCCTCGCCGTCCAGCAGCCTCTCAAAACCATCCCACGGCACGGCGCTGATCACCGAGTCCGCCTCTATCGTCTCCTCCCCCACAATGACTCCCGTAACACGGCCTTCTGTTACGCGAAGGTCGCTCACGCGGCGTCCCATGATGAGTCTGCCACCACGCGATTCGATGTACTGGCGCGCCCCCTCGGTAACCAATGTTGACAGCCCAACGCGAGAATAGCCGAGATCGGCCATGCCCTTGCCCGCCAACAGGGAGTCCTGGAAGGCCATGATGCCCATGTAGGCGCTGGCGGCGTCGATGGTGTCATTGAGGATGGGCAGCGTGATAAGTTCCCAGAGAGCCGCGATGGTCCTGTCATTCTGGCCGTGTTGCAGGAGCCACTCACGAAAGGACATCGACTCCAACCGCTCCCGGTCGCGTTCCCTGTTTGTGCGCCGGATGCTCAACATGCCGCGGACGACCCGCAGCCTGTCCATAAATCCGAGATGCCGGTAGAGCAGGAGGGAGGGGAGAACATCGAGCGGCGCGGGGAGAAACTGTGTTGATGAGAGAACCCCCCGCTTGCCTGATCTGTCCGCAACGGTCACGCGCAGTCGCTGCTGGAGGGTTGTCTGCTCGAACGCCCCGATCTTCTTGAGAAAGTCGATGTACTCAGTGCAGCAGCGGAGAAAGACGTGCTGGCCGTTGTCCAACTCCATGCCCGTGTGCGGATCAACAAAGGAAAAGGCGCGCCCGCCAAGGTAGTTGCGGCGCTCAATCAGGGTGACGGCGACGCCGCGTTCGGCGAGGGCGCAAGCGGCGGAAAGGCCGGCAAGCCCCCCGCCAATCACCACGCAGTGGCTACGCGCTCCATCGGGATGTAACTCTGAATCCACAGTCGCACCGCCAACCCGACTTTCTCGCGGGTTGACAGGCCAACCCGACCTTCAAAGACGTTGTAGTTCCTTGCTTCGATTCTATCGAGGACGCGGCCGTAAAGTCCGCCGAGTACGGCGGGGAAGGCGCGTGTTCGGACGGGCAGGAGCTTGAGCAGCCGCTTTCCGCGCTCAAAATATTCCCTGGCGCGAGCCACCTCGAACTCCATCAGGCTTCTGAACTGATCGTTCACCGTGCCCGCCATCAGGTCTTCCTCGCTGTAGCCGAATCGCCGTAGATCCTCCTGTGGGATGTAGATGCGCCCGCGCTCAGCGTCCTCGCGGATGTCCCGCAGGATGTTCGTGAGCTGCATGGCAAGGCCGAGGTCGATGGCGTATTCGCGAGCGCGCTGATCCCGATAACCCATGATCTGAATGCAGATGAGACCCACAACGGACGCAACGCGATAGCAATATGTCTTGAGGTCCTCAAAAGTCTCATAGCGTGAGATGGTGAGGTCCATCTCAACGCCGCGCGCCACTTCCATAAGGTCCTCGTAAGGGATGTCGTATTCCGCGGCGGCGTGTGCCAACGCCTCGAAAACCGGACCGTCGGGATTCCCGGCACGCGCCTGCTCCAATAGCCCGTCTATGCCCTGTATCTGCCGCGTTTTTTCGTCGATGGGCAGGTCATCGTCGGATAGATCGTCGCAGAGGCGGCAGTAGGCGTAGGCGGCATACATGGCGCGTCGGCGTCGGCGGGGCAGGGTGACAAACGCATAGTAGAAATTCCCCGCCGCCTCACGCGTTATCCTGCGGCAGTACTCGTATGCCTCAAGGGGCGCAGCTAGCGATACCATGGCGCGCCGCCCCTCAGATCTGCCTTGTGAGCTTCATCCCGAGCCACGTCTTTGCCAGAAGCCACGTCTTGCGCGCCCTGGTTACCGTTGGGCGTTTAGAGAGCACGTCGTAGTTCTGCCTTTGGATGGCATCCAGGACGCGGAGGCCGCCCAGCGTGAACAACTTGACGTGCAGTTTGAAGATGCCGTCCAGCGTATCGACAAGCGGCAAGCCCTCTTCGAACAGCCGTCGCGTCCGCTCCACCTGGAACGCCATGAGATCGCGGAAGGCGGAGGTGGACTCGCCACGCGCAAGCTCCTCCTCCGTATAGCCGAAGCGGCGCATATCCTCTAACGGCAGGTAGATCCGGCCCATGGCATAGTCGCGTTTGACGTCCTGCCAGAAGTTGGCGAATTGGAGGGCAGTGCAGGTGGCATCTGACAGCGCGCGCCGCTCCGGGTCGTTCTTGCCGATCAGGGTGAGATACAAATCGCCAACGGGGTTTGCGGAATGTCGGCAGTAGTGCAGCACATCCTCGTAGGTCTCATAGCGCTTATTGACCTGGTCCATCCGATTGGCCTCAATGAGGTCAAGGAAAGGCTGCCGCTCAATGTCAAAGGCTGAGATGGTGTGTTGGAGGGCGAGGAATCGGGGTTCCGTCGGCGAGCCGGAGTAGCACTGCTCCAGCTGCGTCGCCCACTCGTCCAGCAGGGCGAGGCGGTCTCCCTCTGCCTCGTCGCCAAGGTCGTCAACGCCGCGGCAGTATGTGTAGATGGCGGCGACGTGGGGGAGCATGTCGCGCGGCATCAGGCGTGACGCGACGGAGAAATTCTCGTAGTGCAATCGCGCAATGGCGATGCACTCGCTGTAAGCGGACTCAAGTGAGGCCGGAATCTCCGTCGCCTCGCGCGTCCGCATTAGTTCTCTCCCTGGACTCCCATCACCTGGACAATCAACTGGCGCGGACGCGGGCGATCCAGCTCAATGAAGAAGATCCGCTGATACATGCCGAACTGCAGACGATTAGCCATGATGGGGATCGTCTCGCTGCTTCCCATGATGATCTGCTGGCAATGGGCATGGCCGTTGGGGGGCTCGTCATCGTTCATATTGACGGTGCGAATCTCGAAATCGTTGTGCTGATAGCCGCCCTCGCGGGGAGCGAAATGCTCAAGGATGTGGCCGACGTCTTCGAGAAGCAGCGGCTCCAACTCATTGATGACAACGGCGGTTGTGGTGTGCTTGGTATAGACCAGCACCGAACCGTACTGAATGCCGGTTTCTTCCACAATATCCTGTACCCAGTCTGTCACATCCACAAATTCGGGCGCGCGGCTGGATTGGATATCGATCTTGTACGAATAAACCTTGTATTGACCCTCACCGACAAGGCCGCCCTGCAGGGCGCCGGACACAGACGCTTGTGCTTCCATAGCGTGCTCCAATCTGTGGACAAGTGAGTTTTCTCTACTTCAAGAATACATCGGAGTTAGGGATTTTCAAATCAGTTAGAAAAACAGCGCGGCATGGGTGGTGGTGACTCACAGGGGCGCAGGATCGGATTCCTCGTCGTCCAATAGGCCATCGTCAATGTCCGTGGGTGTGGAGCGCACGCCTCCGCTGAGTCCCCGGTAGAGGAATACCAGGAAACCTGCCAGCAGAAGCGTCGCGACAACGCCAATCGTCACGACAGTCCACGGCACCAGGCCGGAAAGCGTATCGGCTCGTCCAACGGCTGCTCCCACTAAGACCATGACGGATGTAACGACCAGCGAGATGACAATGACGGCCGCGATGCTGACCGCCTCATTGCGGATGGCCATGTCTCGTTCCACGGAATCGACGCCGCGGCTCTCCATTTCCACGGCCTGGGCGCGTAGCTGGATGATCCTGCGCAGAGCGACAAGACCCGCGACGGTGAGGAGAAAGACGACGGCGGATGTGAGTACCGGGAGCGGCTCTGAGAAATACAGATAACGCCCAAAGAAACCATGCCAGTCAATGCGGTTGTGCGCCCAAACGTCCGGGATATGGGCAGCCATCAGCAGTGCCGTGAATACCCAAAATGGCAGGTTGCCCGTGTTGACGATTCGCAGAACGACGTAAGCCCCTGCAACTACCCCGACCACAAAAACTGAGGTTAGGGAAATGAGTTCAGGGGCGAACTGAACAACAAATGTTGGCCACTGTGTGCGCTCAAGGTCTGCGTATTGGACTGAGCTTGAAACAATCCACAGCGCGATTACCGTCAGGACGACGAGCACAGAGGTTTCTACCAGCGCCAACTGAGCAGCCAGGGATGTTCGCAAGCGGATCATTGGTATCTGTCCATATGTCGCACGAGGGTGGTGATGAATCGTTCGTTTGACGGATTCCAGTCCATGACGGTGGCGCCGGCTTGTTGCAACGCGGCCATTGTGGCCTGTGTTTCCCAACGGGACATGTCTGACTGAGGGTCGGCCCAACCGACTGACTCATGCTGTGAGGGCGGACTGACGTGTATGACACGCACACGGCCTCCCCGGCGAGATCGGGCGCGGAGGGCAGTGAGGCGAATGACGGCAGTTGTGAGGCGGTCCAGCTGTTCCGAATCATCTCCCGGGCGCGGGTAGTGGGCATCAAGGCGGGTGATGATGAACACCTGCGGGCGAAGTCTGAACAGGAACGATTTGCACCATTCAACGGAACGGAGCAGGTCTTGTTCAGGAGGGCCGGGAGTGAGTCCGGTGAACATCTGCGTTAGGCGACGAAATTTCTTCTGGCCGTTGTCGGGCGAAAGCAGCTCGCCGCCGCCCTGCGTGTTGTAGGCGTATGCCCCTAGCGTGGAACCCTGCGAGACGTAGTATTCCGCCAGCGTTCCGGCCGCCTCAATCGTGTTCTCCATCGGGCTAGATGCCGCCGTGCCGACATTCATGTAATCTGCCGTGTCAAGGAAGATCCAGACTGCTTTTCGTCCCTCCGGCTCCAACTCGTTGACAAGTGGCACGTCGTAAGCGTCGCCGCTCCGGGCCGTCGCTTTCCAGTTGATGCTCTTGATCGGATCCCCGGGCTGATAGGGACGTAGTTCGCGGAACTCCTCACCGGAGGAACGGATATGAGAGATGTCATCCAGAAGCAGGGTGCTGCGGGTCATCGCGCGCACTGAGTTGAGGCGAGAGATGTCAGCGGTTCGCGGCGCGACCAGCACGTTCAACGCAGGCCCCACGGTTCCGGACTGGGCGTGTCCCGTCCCAAGCGGCGCCTGCGATTCCCAGATTGTCTCCTGCAGCGTGTATTCGCCACGCTTGGCAAAGGTGATTGCGTAGGAGAGATCCACGCTCAACTCGCCGGGCCATTTCCAGACCACGCGGAAGTTGTTGCCGTCTACAACAGCGGCCTCCTCCGGCAGTGGATCGATGACGCGGATTGTTCCGATTCCGCCCCGCACGGTCAGACGCCGCTCCACAACCAGGGAGTCGCCAACCCAACAGATGATGCGCGGCAGACTGCGCTCGATCGCGACTTCATCCGGTGGTCGGATAACCCCCGCGGTCAGGACGGCTACGAAGAGAAAGACTGCGCCGGCCAGCAGGATGATGTTGCCGAGGAACAAGCCGGCAACAAGGAGCGCAAGGCTGAGCCAGGTCCAGCTCAGCAGGGCGGGTGAGATCATGGCTAGGCGGGCCGCGTCCCCAACTCCGTCGGCACGGGAACCTGGTCGAGAATCTCGTCGATGATCGACTCCGGCCTCACGCCCTCAAGCGTGTCCTCGATGTTGAGGATGATGCGGTGAGCGAGGACCTCCGTCACGACCATCTTGACGTCGTCCGGCACGACGAAGTCCCGCCCATGGATGAGCGCGATGCTACGAGACACGCGCAGCAGTGCAAGGGAGCCGCGCGGGCTGACACCAACGGCCACCCGCGGATGCTCTCTGGTCAGCCTGACGAGTTCAGTGATGTAATCGACAATCACCGTATCGATGTAGACGGCGGTCTCGACGAGCCTTTGCAGTTCAAGAAATCCCTCGACGGAGATGGCCGGTTCAAGGTCTCCGGTGGGGTCGTCCTTTTGCCACGCGATGCGGCGGTTGAGGATGTCGCTCTCAAGCTCCTGGTTGGCAGGGTAGCCGGTGCCGAGCTTGAAGAGGAAGCGGTCAAGCTGCGCCTCGGGCAGAGGGTACGTCCCCTCCTGCTCGATGGGGTTCTGCGTGGCGATGACGATGAACGGGCTGCCGAGGCTGAGCGTGTCGCCGTCAATGGTGACCTGCCGCTCCTCCATTGCCTCAAGCAGCGCGGCCTGCGTTTTTGGCGGCGCGCGATTGATCTCATCGGCCAGTAGCACGTGGGTAAACACGGGACCCTTGATGAGTTGAAATGTCCCCTCATTTTGCCGCCAGACGTTGACGCCGATGATGTCTGACGGCAGCAGATCCGGCGTGAACTGTACCCGCTTTGTCTCACTGCCGATTGCGCGGGAAAAAACCTTTGCCAGCAGTGTCTTGCCGAGGCCGGGGTAGTCCTCAAAGAGAACGTGACCGTTCGCAAGGGCGGCGGCCAGCAGCTTGCGGAGAAGCAGGCGGTTGCCGACAAACGCCTCGCCAACGCGGTCAATGATGTCATCGCATGTTTGCCGCACCCGCTCCAATTCGTGTTCGTTCATGCGTGTATCTCTTCCCCTTGATTGTCGACCTGATCCTGCTCATCCCCGGCTATGTTGCTATTCCAATCATCACTGATTTCCTGGCCCGCCGCCCTCTGCCGCGCGGCGTGGTCCGCTCGCAGAACAGCCTCGTCCCTTGGCAGCAGGGCATGCCTCTCAAGAAGTTGAGTTGTGGCGTAACCCTGGGTGCCATCCGGAGCGCGTATGGATAGAGCAGCGCCCGCATCGGCCAGTATCTCCACTGCTTGTCCTGGGGGGATCAGTGCAATGGGGCTGATCATATTCACGGCCGCGGCGGGCGTCCGGTATATCTCAATGGGCGATGCCAGCACGGCAATCGGCAAGGACAACACATCCCGCTCCCCGACAAGGTGCTCCAGCACATTCCGAACGAGGCGTCCCCGATGTTCTCGTATGCGCCTTTGGGTTCTCCCGCGCGTCAGGATGCCGCCCGCGCCACGCCGTGTGGTTTCGTCATGGGTCAGATGGAAACAGAGGTTGACGGCGCGTCCAATGTTTCCGCCGCGGAGGGCATAGGCGGCGACAACGTATGTGGCAAAAATATCGGCATCGTCCCCCGTTTCGATGAAATCAACGGCGAGCTCGTTCAGTTCCCGCAAGTTGCCCGTGTAATTCTCCATGCCGTTATCTGGCTCGGCCATCACTTGGTTCGCCGCCGCGAATGATTCGGAAAGCGAAGTGTATCGATTGTTCGCGCCGCCTCGAAGATAGCTGTCGCGGAGCGGAGACATGACGTGTCGGACAGCGTCCGGCGGCGCCCCTTCTCGACAGAGCAGCCCCATCAAATACGTCCAGACCCCACTGGGATCACCTCTCTGGATCCATGCCTGCCGCACGCTGTACACGGTTGCGGCGCGGGGGTCAGGCAGGGTTTCAAGATGCTGTTGGTGGCGGCTCCAATCGACGGTGGGGGCCGCGCCCGCCTCCACGACGTTGATATCAGTCTGCAGGCGGCTCCTCATCCTGAGAATCACCCCGGCGATGGCTGTGAGCAGGGCCAGCCATTCCAGCAGCGCGGCCAAGGCCAGCGTGTCATACATGATCGGTCGCAAGAGCAGGGCATAGATGGCGATGGCTGCGCCGGGCATGAACGAGCGTGTCTTGGATTCTGCCATCCAACGTATTGCGTCGGCCGTAACCGAGTCTGAATCGCCTGAAAACTGCAAGCCCATCTGTGTAACCGCTATCGAGAAGAACCCCGCTCCCGCAACAGACCCGCCGAGGGCATAGCCGTAGCCGAGATCGGCCATGGCGAGTCCGAGAAGCCACGCGAGGCAGCCGGCAAATGCGAAGCCGATTGCGGACATCAACGGCCTCGCCTCCCATCGCGGCAACCGCCACGTCGCCTGCGGCAGCGCGAGCGCCAGCACAACAACGAAGAACAGGAAGGCGATAAGGCTGCGGGTCTCATGGATGGCAGCCACATACGGCTGGTAAAGCCTGCCGATCTCCTCCGTTTCAACGTAGTCCAGCATCAGCGCGTTGATGACGGGCAAGTCGTTCAGGAGAGCGAGAAGTGGAAGGGTTGAGCCAACTGCGATGAGCAAGGATGACACGGGGGCAAGCACGCCGTTCACGATTCCTCTGAATCTCCACTCGAAATCCAAGCTGACCGTCCTTCGCAGCGCCCATGCCGCGTACGTGAGAAATATAGAAGCCACTGCCGCCGATGCGAGGCCGGAAGCCGGGTACTCATAGATCGATGCCAGGATTCCGGTTTGCCCAAAGAGAATGATGCAGATGACGAACCCCGCGCTGTGAGCGGCAGGCGACGGGAGCACGGCGGGGATAATCGACCATCTCATTGCCGCAAGTCTTGTGATATACATCGGGGCTATGAGCCAGAGCGACCACACCCCGAGGGAGTTGATAGTGCCGACGTATCCGTCGTTGATGCCCCAGGATCCCAAGGTCAGT
This sequence comes from Dehalococcoidia bacterium, assembly GCA_009841045.1. Lineage (GTDB taxonomy): Bacteria > Chloroflexota > Dehalococcoidia > UBA6926 > UBA6926 > VXMO01. The sequence continues at coordinate 24,295 of VXMO01000049.1, read as the reverse complement.
GGGACGGCAATGACCATGCCTATCAAAACGAGTACGGACGGATGTCCTACGGTCATGGCCAACGCGGTACCCGTCAACCATTGGCGGCGCGTGGATTCAGACGACTCGGCAATGGGCCTGACGATGTTGGCAATGTATGTCCCGGCGATGCCAAGAAAAAGAACGGCGAAGAGGGGAGTGGTCGATCTGTCGATAGCCACACCGAGAACGCCGTTGTCCGTGAGAAAGATATAGCCAACCACAAGCAGCGCAAGCCGTCCCCAGGGCAAGGGCAGGCGGTCGGCAAGGTTGGGGCGCTGATAGGTCGTCACCCGCAGAGCGGTCACTGCGGTTACCGCCGCAAGTGACAACCACGCAAGGGATCCAAAGACGGCGGAATAAGGGGAAGGCCCTCTTTCTCCGTCTGCAATGCCAATATCCAGCGCATCATTTATCCCGGCGGCGGTGGCGAACGCGGCGTAGGTCAGGGTCGCGACCGCGAGTCCATGCAAGGCAATGCCGGCGGCGGCCGGGTTTGAGCGCAATGTCTGGAGCAGGCGGACAGGGCTGATACGTCGCCCATCCGTAGGCGGCGCGCTCGCTTGCCATGCGCGCCCCTGCAGCGAAACGAGAATCCTGCCGGCGCCAAGCAACAAGAGGGACGCCATAAACCACGGGTAAACGGCAGGAAGCCCCAGTGTGATTGCAAAGAGCGCGATGGTGACGAGCGCCAACAGCGGAGCCGTCAGCGGCGCGAGTTGAGAGTTTGGAGAGACAGTCAAGAAATCTACTCTCCGACGATTGTCCGCCACGCGTTGTATATGGCCTCATAGTGGCGGCGCTCTATGTCGTGTTCGCTGTAGTCGGCCTCCTCGAACCGGGTCACCAGTTCATCCAGCGCGCGTTGGTCAATCGGCGCGCCGGATGCAACAAGGAGAGCCTCCGTTTCGCGGGGCGACTGCCCGGCTATTCCAATGTCAAGCTGTGCCGCCCATTCCGTGAACTCGCCAAAGACGCGCACCATCTCCTCGCGGAACTCGACAACGCGGTAAGAGATGGAGGCAGACGTGCCTATGTGAGAGGGATCGCCCTCAAACTGTGCAGACAGTGAGAATTCGCCGCGTTCCTCCGCTCGCAGAACGACGCGAAACTCGCCGGAGGCGTCCGTATCAAACACGGCGATATCGCCAAGCGGCTCCCGCAACTCGACGGATCGGCCTGCAACGGACGCTCCGTCCTCGGTGAACAGCCTGCCGGTGACGACAACCTCCTCATCGAGGCCGAACACGTTCCCCGTCTCCGCGCCCGGGCCACTGAGGCGCAACTCCAGCGCGGTCGCGATCGGCCTCGACAGGCCCTCCGGTTCCTCGGTTTCTGCTTCAGATGGCCTCATGGGCGTTTGTATTCCGCTTACAGACCAGCGCCGCGCATCAAGCGGAACTCCGGCGGCGCGAAGTCGATATGCGCCGTAGCCACCCGCTCCGCTAAGGATCAGCAATGCGGGGAGAACGACCCACAACAGCCAGTTAAAGGATGGTGGGCTTACGGGGATGCCGAGGAATTGGTTGAGAGGCATGTGCCGGGCATCGCCGCCGAATGTGAATGTGACGGGGACGGCGAGAAGTGACTCGGACTCCGGCACGGTCAACTCGAATAGGGCGTGGCCGAACTCATCGGTGAGCAGATCGAGGCCGGTGCTTGTTCGCAGGGTTGCGCTGCTGACTCCCGCGCCGGTGTCGTTGTAGAGCGCTACTTGCACGTCTATCACACGGCCCGGCCGCACGTCATCCAGCGGCATTGCGTCCAGATGTGTTGCGGAGCGTACGTCCAGCTCAATGGGAGCATTAATGCCCAGTCCGTCCAACTCGGCAGTCAACCGCAGTGGGCCGACCGGCGTGTTTGGCGGAACCTGGTATTCGAACAGGAATTGGCCGGCCGGGCCGGTCTCGTCGGACTGTCCGCCGGTAAGGGAAACAGCCGTGCCCGGAAGCGGACGCGTGCCCGCGAATGCCGTGCCGCGAAGCAGGGCAACGTCGCCGCGCGCGACCGGAGCGATGCGTTCGGCGGTGATGCGGGGTACGCCAACGATGATTGAGCGGCTCCCGGACGCAGGCGCGAGATGATCCGTTCCCTCAAAGTCATACTGAATGCCGATTCTCTCTTCGATGGTCACGCCGCCCAGTGTTCCGGGCAGCGTGACGACATGGCTGAACGTGCCGTCGTCTGCCGTGATGACGGGGTTATCGTCCAGTAGCACGGACGCATCGGCAATCGGCTGCCCGTCGCCCCGCCTGAGCGTCCCGACAAACTCGATGTGCTGGCCCGTCATCGCGATTGGCGGACCGTCGAGGGTGATGATGGTGGGGTGTACGACTGAGAAGGCGATTGTGGCGGCGCTTGATGTCAGGAACTCTTGCTCCGGCACACGCGCGGTCAGCATTCGCGGCCCGGTCTCGCCAAGGCTGCCGGTGTCGTATGAGAACGTCCCGTCCTCTCCCGTCTGGATGGCCGTTATCACCTCGCCGTCGTTGAGGATTTCTACCGTCAATGGCTCAAGCTCGTCATTGGTGGGAGATGTGACCGTGCCGCGGAAGAGTCCCGCCTCACCGGCCAGGATCTGCCCCGGCCCCTCGAATGACAGAACGGTCACGTCCCGAGCGATGACCTTGCTCGACGCTGATGACGAAAGAATGAACTCGGTGCCCTCATAGGCTGCGGTCACGGTGACCTGGCCGGAGGAGGGCAGGGTGACCTGATGGGTAAAGGACCCGTCCACGCCCGCAACAACCGTCGCGCTCTCATTCTCGCCGACGTTAATCGTCACCTGTCTGCCGTTGAGCGGCGTTTGACGCCAATCGATTAGCGTGCCGGAGACGGTGAACGGCTCATCCACCCGTGCCTGCACGGGAGCGTTCAACGTGAGGGTAGTGGGCATGTACGCTTGCAGATTGAGGCGGGCAGAGTTGGCGCGAAGGTAATCCGTGTCGGCGAATCGCACCTCGGCCCAGTGCCTGCCCGGCAGAAGGAACGTGTTGGAGAAGCTGAAACTGCCGTCCTCGCCCGTCGTACGCTGCGGGAAAGCGCGGCCGTCAATGATGACGGACACCGGTATTCCCGGCACGCCCCTGCCCGTATCCTCCGTCACCTGTCCGCGGAAAACGGCCTCCGTCCCAACGTTCACTTCTTGAGGCCCGGAAAACACAAGACCACTCTTTGAGAACACGGCAATATCCGGGTCGCTCCATGATTCGTAGTAGTCGTCATTGCCGATTGCGTGCGCGATGAGCTGGTATCTGCCGCGCTCCATGGACGGTGGAAGCTCAAGTTCAATGCTGTAACGACCGTTCCTGACCGTCCCGGAACCGACTCTGAGTCCCCCGTTCTCCTTGGTCTCATTGACGAAGATCTCGATGTCCATTCCGCTGACAACAGCGCCGCCGACGGTTCGCACGGTGCCACCGACGATGAATGGCCTGCCGCGTTCGATTTCCCGCGGCCACGACGTGATGTTCGTGACTGTGGGGGAGATTTGGGGTCCAAGTGTCCGCTCTCCAAGGATGAAAAACTCCGGATCGGATAGGCCAAGACGTGTCCGCGCGCTGCCGGGCGCGGTTGGCTCGAATGTGACCCAACCAATTCCCTCGAATGCGATTTCAGCCCACTGGTGCGCCTGATTCGCATAGACAACCTGGGTCTCATCGCTTGGACTGAAGACCCAGCCGGAAGCCACTCTGGCAGGAAGACCGATTGAGCGAGCGAGGACGGTGAACGCGCTGCTGAATTGTCCGCATGTCCCCTCGCGGCTTTCAAACAGGAACCAGTCAACCGGGTCATGGCCCGGCGGAGGGGGAGTCGTTGAATTATCGGCAAATCGATACGTGTACCGTGTTTTAAGGTATGTCTCGAGCGCCTTTGCCTTCAAATATGGAGTCCCCCACCCGTCAGTAATCTCTCTGGCCAGCCGCCGAATCCTGCCGGGTAGGTCTGAAGGCAACTCGGTGTAGGTCGAATCAAGTATGACGTCCGCGCTTTGGAGATCCTGTCGTGAGTGGACCGGAATGATGGACCACCACTGGTAGCCCGGCGCAGGCTCGTTCATTGAGAAGACGCCGCTAAACGGCGCGTAAACGCCTTCACGCTCCATGAAGTTCAGATGGCGCGAAACGGGTATCACGCCGGCGGGGATTCTTCCGTCCTCGGTGAGGGGGGCTATCCGTATGCGGTCCAGTCGCACCCTTTCAAAATCGTCAAAGTCGGGGGCTAGCAGATAGGGATTGAGCCGGTTCCCACCCAAACTGTCCCACGGCTCGCCTCCAAGATCGATGGCGTCGAGCACGACTTCGGGGATTGGATCTTTCGACGGGTATTCGAGAAGGACGGGATCCAGCTGCCGCCAGATGCCGTTCTCGTAGACGTCCCCCGTGGCGGTGATGAGATGGTCTGTGTATTCCGCGCCGGTCACCGTGAATACCCCGACCCGTGGGATCCTTGTCGCCTGCTGGGTTGTCGTGCTGGGAGGGAATGCCACATTCTGCCCACGCTGTTGGACAACGCTGCCGCCGGTCTCGGTTCGCGTCACTGTCGCGCCGCGTTGCTCCAGGGCCCGCTGAGCATTCCGCACGTCATTGGCATCGTCGCTGGACAGGTCTTCGACTAATTCTTGAAGGTCTTCCTGGACGTCGCTTTCCCAGAGCTGGTCTTCCTGGAAGTTGTTTTCGGCGCGAGAGGCGGGCCCGCCACCGGGGGTGGCTTCGAACGGCACCCACCCGTAGCCCTCAAACAGGATTTCCGCAATCTGGTGTGCCTGGTCCGCGTACACCACCTGGCGGTCTTCGGTTGGAACGATCAGCCATCCGGAGACTACCCGGGCGGGCAGACCCACGGAGCGGGCAAGGATAGCAAATGCGCTGCTGAACGTGCCGCAGGTTCCGATGCGGCTCTCAAAGAGGAACCAATCGACGAGGTCATGACCCTCCGGAACGTCAGCTTCAGACGAGTCCTTCAGCCCATATTCGTAGTTCTGCGTGAGGTAATGCCGTATGGCCTGCGCCTTCCGATAAGGGGAATCGTATCCGGCTGTTATCTGATGGGCGAGTTGGCGCACTCGCTCAGTCGTGTCAGGCAACACCAGTGCTTCGTCATTGATTGTCGCCGTGTTAGCGAGTTCACGGCCTGAGTAGACGGGAATACTGGACGCAGTCTCCAATAGACGCCTGTCTTCGTACGAGATAAACGTGTTGGCGACAAGTTCAAAGGCGCCGTCTGCAGAGATTGTTTCCAGGAAGAGAGGAACGGGCAGGAGGCCGACAGGGAACAGCCCAAGGGCTTCTTCCGGGGTCATGCGTATGGTTTCCCTGTCAAATCCTTCCAGGTGTGAGAAAGGCGCGCCGGGCAGTTCGTCGCTGTTGATTCGCTCAAGTTCACCATAGAACTCTGTGAGTGACCGCTGCCGATACCAGTCCGCGCCGTCAAAGACTTCACCCACGCTTGTGCGAAGGAAAGTGGTGTTTGCCGCGCCCTCAACAACAAACAGGGCGGTTTCGGGCTGCGGCAGGTTCTCCGCGCGGCGGGCGGTTGTGCCGGGAACAAGGCCGATTGCTCCTCCAGGCAAACTAAGTACGCTTGCGCCGTTTTCGAGAGGAGTTAGCTCGCCGAACTCTCCCAGGGCTTCACGCGCCGCCTCGCGGACGATTTCCTCAGGATCACTGAGGGCGAGGATGAGTTCCGGTATCGCGGCACGGGGCTTCCGTTCGCCGAGAAGCCGTGCGGCGACGGCGCGGTCGTCAGCTGCCGGTGCGTTATGAAGCGCGTCAATCAACTCATCGACCCTGTAGGTTCGCAGGGCCACGCTGGCCTCCAATCGCACGTCCGCCGACAGGTCATCCACCCGGGCAGCGTCAAGTTCGGCCAGTGGAGTGGAGCCGCGTATTCGCCCCAACGCTTTTGCTCCCGCCTCCCGCGCCAGTGCTGAAGCATCATCCTGCAGCGTTCCGAGCAATGCCCGCACGGCACGATCATCCCCCAATGCGCCGAGCGCCCCCGCCGCCTCGGCCCTCACGGATGAAACGTCGTCCTGCAAGAGGGCTTGTATAAGTGGGCTCACAGCCTCAACGTCCCTCAGTCGGCGGAGGGCTTTGGCGGATTCCTGCCGAACCTCGGCGTCCTCGTCCGTCAGCAGGGCAGTGGCGAGCGGCTCCACGGCCCGGGAATCGTCCAGTCGTCCAAGGGCGGCCGCTGCGGCGCGCCGGACAGTCGCCTCCGGGTGCTCCTGCAAAATCTCGACAAGCGTCTCAAAGTCCCATTCCCCAATAGCGCCAATTGCCTCATCGCGCACGAACCCGGATGGGTCGTAAAGCCCGGCCTGCGCGAGAGCTTGCAGCGCGTCATCCGAGCCGTATTCGGCCAACTTCTCCGCAGCGTCCGCACGGTCAGCCGGGTCCGGCGCGTCGTTCAGCCGCGCAATGAGCGCCTCTTCCGAAACTTCTCCCGGGGCGTTCTCGCCGACTCCACCGACGCCTCCGGGCGCTCCGTCAACGAAGTCTTCCTGAGCCCCGTCACCGCGAGGGTCGTCAAGGTCACCCGGCCCCGGAATGCCCTCGTCTTCGGTACCCGGTGGAATCACGACCGTCCGGTGCCTGGCAACCTCGTCGGCGAAGGCGTCCGGCGCTTTGATGCTCACCGGGGGATCGAACAGGTTCAGACCGGCGATAGCGCTGGAACTAAAGAAACCGAAGAAAAGGCTTGCGGCAAGCCAGATTGCGAGAACAGGCAGAATCAGTCGTGGCCTGAGGAACCCAATCAGGATGACGGTGAAGAAGAAAGCGGCCAGCAGGGCGACGCCGGCCGGCGCTACCCAATTGGTCTTGACCTCATGGCCCGCGCCCTCTGCGCCGGTCTGCTGCTGAAACAGCGGCGACGCGTCGGCGAAAGCCAGGAACAACCCAACCGCCGCGATCATGAGAGCAACACTCCCCGCAATACCCAGTGAGACCCAGCGGGGTCGGGGGAGTCCGGTCTGCGAGCGACGCCAATTTGAAGGCGCGGCCACAACGGCGAGAGCGATGATGATTGCCATCGTTGCAAGACCGACGGCGAAGAGTGAACCGGAGCTGGGCAGGCTTATGACATCCGCGTCGGAGTCAGCCTCAGCGAGCAGGTCGCGCGCGTCCTGCGGCGTTGTATCCGCGAGCAGGTCGATGAGCATCATGAAACCGGCGATGGACGCTGCCAGCAAGAGCAGCAAACCAATGCTGCGCAATACACGCAGCCTCGTTGGTGACAGATGCACTAGCGTTCTCGCTGCCTCTGCGCCCGCTGGCGTTTGCCGTTTGATTCAGACGGCTCTGCCACGGGGCGCATCCTCCCCGGTTACTTTGGGAAAGTATACGTGCTCTCAGGACACGCATTGTTCACTCTGTGGATTTGCTGGCTCATGCGCGTCCTTGAATTAGTCGGATTCCCGCATCAATAATGACCTTGTCATCGGAGAGAGGGGTCTTCCGTCATGATTGAATGGCTTGGTATCGAGCACCTCTTCGAGCTTTCGGGCGCCGAGGCGATTGCGGGGTTCTTCACGCCCCTCGCTATCTTCGCCGCCTTTCTAGTAGCCCAGTTCATCCTGCCCGGCAGAAAAGTCCCCGGGTACGTCATCAACCCGGATACCGGACAACCGCGCAACTACCGACTGAACGGCATCCTTGTCTTCCTTCTTGCGGTCGCCATCTGGGCGACGGAAATCACCGGCATGCCGCGTGACTGGTTCTATCGGTCATCCCTGTACGCCATCGCGGGTGGCACGGTCTTCACTCTGATCATGTCCATCGCTGCGGTCTACAGCCAGCCGCAAGGAGACATCAAGAACCCGTTGCTCGCCTTATGGGAAGGACGGGCGCAGGAGATATCCCTCTTTGGAGAACGCGTCGACATCAAGATGTATTTCTATGTCGTCGGCGGCACCATGCTGTCCCTCAACGCCATGTCTGGAGCGGCGTGGCACTACGACCAATTCGGAAGCGACTTCAACCCCGGCGTTTTCCTCTATGCAGCTTTCTTCACGTTCTACGTGTTCGACTACTTCATCTGGGAGCGCGTTCAGCTCTACACCTACGACCTGATCTATGAACGCATGGGATTCAAGATGTTCTGGGGCGGCATTGTCATCTACGGCTGGGTCTTCATCCTGCCGCTGTGGGGCATGGCCGCCCACCCGCATCCCGGCTTTTCCGACTTCTGGACCTACGTCTGGCTCATCGGCTCCACCGCGCTCTTCCTCCTGGGCTGGAGCATCGGACGCGGCGCCAACCTCCAGAAATACACCTTTAAGAGGTGGCCGGACCGCAAGTTCCTCGGCATCATCGAACCGAAGTACATCGAGGCCGGCGACCGCAAGATTCTCTACACGGGCCTCTGGGGCGTCGCCCGTCACTTCAACTACATGGGCGAAGGATTCTTGTCCTTTGCCGTCGGCCTCTCATTCGGCCATTTCCTGAACCCCTGGGCGTGGGCATACTTTGTCTTCGTCGTGTCATTCTTCACGTGGCGTCAGCGCAGCGACGAGACGCACTGCGAGGAGAAATACGGCGCCGAGAAGTGGGCCGAATACAAGTCCCGCGTCAAATGGCGCATCATGCCCGGAATCTACTGACGACAGGGCGCTGTCGTTCGAAGCCACATTCCCGTCATGACCCACTGAGCAGGTTCACTGCAAGCAGCGCTTGGCCGGGTTCGCTTGCTGGTTCGATTTGGATGATACGGGCACATTTTCCGGGGCCTGCGGGGGTGTAAAGGAAAAGGGATTGCTGGTATTCTGAATGGGAGCGCCTTCGGCAACAGGGCGCGCGGTCAAAGATGCGATGCAAATCGGCAGGGCCGCGAGTCCATGCGCCGCGTGATTCCGCCTCCTTTATGGCGAGGTCATAGATAGTCGAGCGAAGTCCTTGACATTCGTGGTAATTCGCTTGAGGATTGAAACAGAGCGTTGGGGTGAGGTGAAAGGAATAGGTATGATGCCAGCCTTGTCTAAGTATGTGAATTCGATTGTGCCTGCGCGTAGCTTGGCGGCGATTGCGGCTATCTCGGCCTTTGCGATAGTCATGATGCTTGCAGCTGCATGTGAAGGTGCTACAGGGGCTCAGGGACCGCAAGGCGATCCCGGACCGGCAGGAGCGCCAGGGGCAACAGGACCTCAAGGACCCCAGGGCGAGGCAGGGCCGGCAGGACCTCAGGGCGTGGCAGGCCCGGCAGGAGCGACAGGACCGGCAGGCCCACAGGGCGATCCCGGTGGTCCTCAAGGACCTCGTGGCGCCACCGGCCCGACAGGGCCGATTGGACCTCAGGGTGACGTCGGACCTCAAGGCGACGTCGGACCTCAAGGCAACGTCGGACCTCAAGGTAACGTAGGACCTGTAGGGCCCGTAGGACCGCAAGGACCTCAAGGACCTCAGGGACCGCGCGGTCCTGAAGGCGGACCGGAAGGTCCGAAGGGTGACCCGGGACCGGCTGGATCTCAGGGACCCGTGGGCCCTCGCGGCGCACAGGGTGAGGCAGGCCCACAAGGCCCGCAAGGCATCCAGGGTGACAGGGGTCCACAAGGACTGCCGGGAGTAACCGGACCTGAGGGACCGCAGGGCCCGCAAGGGGCGGAAGGCCCGACCGGACCTGAGGGACCACGAGGTCAGCAGGGCGATCAAGGGCAACCGGGTCCTGAAGGACCTCCCGGACCGGAAGGACCTATCGGACCCCAGGGACCGGAAGGTCAGCGAGGACCGCAAGGTGAGGCAGGACAACGCGGAGCCACGGGAGCGACAGGTACGGCAGGCCCGCACGGTCCTCAGGGTGAACAGGGTGACCCGGGAGTAGCCGACCTTCGAATCGCGAGATCGCAAAGCTCGTCGAACAGCGATGACGATAAGACTCAATCCGTGCTTTGCTCGTCGGTGGGCGCAGGCTTCTCTGCCATCTCGGGTGGCGCGGAAGTAGACTCCTCCAGCGGAGGCGTAGCCGTAACGGAATCCCGCCCGGTGGGCGTGGTTGGCGGAGTTCCCACAGGATGGGAAGCAAGCGCCACAGAGATAAATGATGTCTCTGGCAACTGGACACTCACCGTCTACGCAGTTTGCGCCAAGGTAGCAGGCTAAGCTGGCACAGCGATAGAAAGCAACCGTAAGGGGCCGCTCCCAAGATGGGAGCGGCCCCTTCGCTTTTGCTCTACTCCGTCCGCACCCTCTTTCGCCTTTGACGTCTCAGTCCCGTAGAGTCTCGGCAGGGCAGTTAGTTGTCTTTCGATGAGACGAGACCCCATCCCAGCAGGCCCATATAGATGAGTCCGGCGATGGACATCGCGGCAACACGGGCGCCAATGCCAGTTCCAATGCGTTGGAATGCCACGCCGCGATGAAAACCACTCGTCACTTACGATTGCGGCCATGCTAACAGAACGCCGGGGCTTCCAGAATGAGCGACATCCGCCTGAATGGACATTCTGGGTTAAGTCCGTTAACATCGGCGAAAGCTTGCTCCCTTATAGTCAAGACTCACTTCGTCGGCGTTCGGCACAGAGCGGGAGCAATTGGGGGAAACAACTATCGTTATGATTACGAACGGTTTACACGCGAACGGCAATCGACTTCCGGCGGATGTTGGCAAGGGAGACGTGGTTTGCTTTGGCCTCTTGACTCACTGCCTTCTACTCAAAGTCGACGAGCTGCCGGAGCACAATGGCGGGGCGCCAATCCTGGACTCAATGGAATCCCTGGGCGATGATGCCGCCATTGCTGCAAGCATCTTGACCAGCTGGAACGTTCCAACGCGGCTCATCACCTCACCCACGGGAGACGACAGTCGTGGAGAGAGGGTCAGGGAACATCTCGACGCATGGGGCGTGAATGTCCAGCAGGACATCAAAGACGGTTGGCCGACTCCGTTTGAGGTGTCGATCATAGACCCTGACGGTGGCCGAACATATTTCCAGCGCAGAGATCCCGCCTCCATGGCTGAACTGAGGCCGCCGGATTCTTCTCAACTCAAAGGCGCGGGACTGCTGTACGTTGACTGGTATGACGGCCCCAGCGTTGTTCATGCCGTGCGGGACGCCGTTTCTCAGGATGTTCCCGTCTACCTCAACCTGGAATCCCAGTACGACGGTGAGTCGTGGATTACGGACATGATTGGAGAAGCAACCATCTGCCAGGTATCCCTGGATATTCCCGAAGCATCCGGTGATCCGACCGACATCGCTCGCACCCTGATTAACCGCGGGGTGGAGATGGCTGTGGTGACCATGGGGGCCGATGGGTGCGTTGTTGCGCGGGGTGAGGAGGCGTATCTCGTTCGTCCTCCGCAAGTGGATGTGGTGGACGGCAATGGAGCGGGCGCAGCCTGCTCAGCCGGCGTCATGTATGGGCTGTGGGCAGGTTGGTCGCTGGAGGAAATCGGCCGATTCGCCGCCGCCTATGCGGGGCTCAAGTGCAGTATGACCGGAATTGCGGAAGTGCCGGTCAGCGATGTCCAGAAGACCGCCGCATCCGTCGAGGCGCAGCCCCTGCAACTCTAACCGCTGCGGTTCTGGTTCTTTCTCACCCAGAAGATGCAATAGCGCATCGGCTTGTGGTCGGTGAAGTATAGGAGCCCTCCGAGGCTTTGGTCGTTATCTGCCTCGACCAGGGTGCAGCCGCAGTCCTTCAGCAAGTCCAGCAAATGCTGCTCGCCGTAGAGCTGGAACAGCCTGTCCACACCATCGGTCCCAAACGCTGGGTCGCTCACCTCGGCGATGCCGGATCCAACCTTGAACATCAACTGCAAAACACCCCCGGGAGCCAGCACCCTGGCAAGCTCCGGGATCGTCGTGGACTCAACGTCCTCCGGGGACAGATGCTGGATAACGGCGTTGCACAGAATCAGATCAAAGAACCCCGACTCGAATTGCAGTGGCTTCCGGAGGTCGGCGACGCTGATCCTGTCGGCGATTTCCGGGTGCAGCTTCCTGCCCAGGTCGATATTCTCCTCAACGGCGTCAATGCCGTACGCCTCAAAACCCCTGGAGTGGAGCAGGGCCACGTCTCGGGCCCCGGCGCCGCATCCGGCATCCAGGCTGCGTTTGCCGGACGCCAGGTCAGTTGCGTGATTCAGTACAGCCATATCGCCTGTCAGCTTGGGATGGGAAATCTCGTCGTATTGTGAATGTGAGAATTCATGAGACATTTGGGAGTATCTCTTGCCATGCTCCCTGTAAAAATCTAACGACTCAAACTGCATATACGACCATCCCTTCAGCTCAGGTAAGGCGTCCGACTAGATCAATGGCGTGAAGCCACCACTGGATTTTACATTGGTTTAACGTTCCTGTAAAATCGACCATCAACATTTAGCTGAATTATCGGTTACCTGTTCCGTAGTGATCAGGTCTGGGGTGTGGGGGAAGTCAGGATGGTTTTAGTGGAATACAGCGTCCATCAATTATTCCAAACGCAAGCTGAAAAGACCCCCAATGCCGCCGCAATCGTATTCGGCGATGGGCAGTTGACGTACGCGGAACTGGACCGGATGACGGACGCGCTGGGAGCCAGGCTTCGAAGCGATGGTGTAGGGACCGATGACCCCGTGGGCATCTTCATGGATACCTGCGCCGAGTACATCGTCGGCGCCATCGCAACACTGAAGGCCGGTGGGGCATTCATGCCCATGGCCGTTGACTCCCCCGAACCCCTGCTACGCGGCATCGTGGCCGAGGCTCAGCCGAAGGTCGTGCTCACCAAAGAGCGATTCCTCCCCAAGCTGGCTGATTTCATCGGCACTCGGATACTGCCTGTCGATAGCGACCACTCCTGGCGGGAGCACGAAACGAAAGACACTGCGGCGCGCGTTGACAGTGATGATCTGGCATTCATCCCCTATACCTCAGGCACCACCGGTGATCCGAAAGGCGTGATGTTGACGCTGGGAGCGATGATGTCCTCCTACGATGCCAGGTACACGTACAGCTCCTACGAAGTCGGAGATAGAGTCGGCTGCAACATCTTCTTCCCGTGGGAGTTCCTGCGCCCTCTGCTCAAGGGGGGCACGGTCTATGTGATTCCGGACGAAGTCATATTCGTCCCTCGGGCACTTGCCAGGTTCATCTCAGAAAACCAACTGTCCGAGATCCTGTTCACGCCATCCCTGCTGCAGAGCGTCCTGAACTCCGGGAACCGTGAGCAGCTCCGACAACAGATGGCGTCTCTGCGCGTTGTCTGGCTGAACGGAGAGGTGGTGCCCGCCAGCCTTCTCAGGCAAGCGCGAGAAGTCCTGCCGCCCAGCGCCCGCCTGTTCAACACCTACAGCATCAGCGAGACGCACGACGTCTGCACCATCGACCTAACCGACTTGCCGCTGGATGGGATGGACACATGCCCGGTTGGTTATGCAATGGACGGCGTCGAACTCCGCGTACGCCCTGAGGACGGCTCAACCGTGCAGAGAAGCGGTGCAGGGGAATTGCTGATTGGCGGCAAGAGTGTGGCCCGCGGCTACCTCAAGCGGCCTGACCTGGATGCCGAGAGGTTTGTCACACTGGGCGGAGAACGCTATTACGTGACCGGCGACCTTGCGGAAGTTGCGTCTGATGGCATGACGACAATCGTGGGGCGGAACGATTCCATGGTCAAGATCCGGGGATACACCGTGTACCTCGGCGCTATTGAAGAGATGCTGCGCAAGCACTGTGACGCCGCCGATGCAGCAGTCATCGTTGAAGACTTGGATGAGACCAGCAAGCGGCTGATTGCCTACGTCGTTCGCGGCCCGAATGCCGCCTGGAAATTGGACGCCCGCAGCGGAGCGAGCAGGGATCTGCGAAATCTTCTTGAACGGTACCTCCCTCTCTATTCCGTCCCGTCTCATTTCATCGAAATGGACGCCCTCCCAATCAATCAGCAGACCGGCAAACTGCAGCGCAAGGCCTTGCCGTCGCTGCGCAACGGCGCATCGCCTGCCAAACGCCGAACAAGACTCACGGAAAACTCCACGGCAGACGAGCGGCGCGCAGCTTTGCGAGAACTCTGGGCCGACACACTGGAGCTCAACCTCGACGACCTGGAGGACGACTGGAACTTCTTTGACCTCGGCGGCCACTCGCTGGCGGGCATGTCCCTCACCATCGCCATCGAAGAATCGTTCGGAATTGAACTGAGCGGTGTTGAGGTATATGAGTACCCCACCATCGGTGAACTGGCCGCGTACCTTGAGAATGGCGGGGCAGGGGGCGAAGCGGCCGGCGCCACGCTGGTTCACGATGCACAGCTCGACCCGGAGATTGCGCCCCAAGGCGACGCCAAAGTGACGCAACTGAGCGAGGCGTCCTCAATATTCATCACCGGAACAACCGGATTCCTGGGCGCATTCCTGCTCGATCAGTTGGTGCGGTCCACAGGGCCGGACACCACCTTCTACTGCCTTGCGCGTGAGACCGGAGAGGGCGCATCGTCTAATCGCGTATTGGAGACGCAGAAATTCTATGAGTTGTCCAGCCAGTCCGCGGCTGATCGGATCGTCACTGTCTCGGGAGACCTCACCCAGCCGCTGATGGGACTGGACGGCGAGAAATACGGCGAGCTGGCGGAGGAGATCGACCTTATCTTCCACTGCGCCGCCTCTGTCAACTACGTCTACCCGTATTCGGCCTCCAAGCCCCACACCGTCGGCGGCACGACGGAGATCCTCAGATTCGCCATGACCGGCAAGCCCAAGACGCTGCAATACATCTCATCCAGCGGCGTCTTTCCCGGTGGTGACGAGACTCCGTACCTGGAGAACAACGAGATCGATTCCTGGGTGGATCGCATGGAGGGCGGGTACAACCAGTCGAAGTGGGTTGCGGAGCGGCTTGTCTGGCATGCCGTCTCGCGAGGACTGCCGGCCTGCATGTATCGGCCCGGCAACATTGGCCACCATAGCGGCACGGGCACCGGTAACCCCAACGACTTTTTGCTGCTGATCCTCAAGGCCTGTGCTCGTCTGGGCAGCGCGCCCGTTGCGCCGGACTGGGTCTTTGAGATGACGCCCGTGGATTTCATCGTCACTGCAATCAGCAGGATCGCCGATGATCCGAGTCATTTGGGCAGGGTCTACAACGTGATACATCAGGACCCGGTTCCGGCGGAGCAGGTCTTTGGACTTATGCAGCGCAACGGACATATCACAGAGCAGATTCCGCTGGCGCAATGGAGGTCCAGACTCCAGGAAACTGCCGACCAGGATGATGACCTGGAATTGAAGATGCTGCTCCGTTCACTGGACTCAGTCGAGCCGTATCTGACGGATACCAGCATCTACGACATCAGCAAGTTCACCGAGGCGATTGCACCTTACGGCCTCACGATGCCCAACGTCGGCGCAGACTACGTGACCATGTTTTTGGAGAAGTAAGGAAGAGAGCTTAGCCGGAAGTTGGTGGGCGGCGAGGGGCTCGAACCCCCGGCCTTCTGCGTGTAAAGCAGACGCTCTAACCAGCTGAGCTAGCCGCCCGTATAACCAGAGTAACGCAAGCGCGTATGGGTAGTAGTTCCCGCTCACCCTGAGCTTGTCGAAGGGTGAGCGGGAACGGCAGGCAGAGTGGCGCGCTTGGCGGGACTCGAACCCACGGCCTCAGCCTCCGCAGGGCTGCGCTCTATCCAGACTGAGCTACAAGCGCGTATCACGCACATGGCCACTTGGGCCACATTCATCCGGACTGTCGTATGGTGCCGAGGGAGAGATTTGAACTCTCACGCCCGCTAGGGGCACTGCGCCCTGAACGCAGCGCGTCTGCCGTTCCGCCACCTCGGCCCGAACATCACAACCGGACTGTCCGTTGTGCGCTATCCATTATGGCACGCCATGCCCGAAAGTGGCGCGCAGTGGGGGCACTCCTACCCATGTCATTCTGAGCGCAGCGAAGAACCCAAAGTGGCGATTGGACAGCTATCCTTCCGCTTTCTGAAACAACGAGGCCAGCCTATCTAACCTGCCCCGCGTGTCCGCCCCAACGTTCACCCGCAGCACTCGCCGTCCACGCTGCAGCAGCGCGCCGGCATCACCTGCGGCCTGCGCCGTAAGCAACTGCCCGAATGTGTAGTCGGTTTCAGGCACGGCGACGTCGTTTGCCGTCGCGTCATCCACAATCTGCAGGAACAAGCCATTGTTCGCGCCGCCCTTGTGAAGCTGGCCCGTCGAATGGAGGAATCGTGGTCCGTAACCTGCGGTCGTGGCGACATGTGCCCTGCTTCCCAGCGCGCTTCGCAGGCTGCGGACGCCCTCCAAGATTTCGTCGCTTGGCGCGAGGTAAACATGTAGGCCGATATAGTCGCTTGGCCAGGACGATTCCAGCCATCCGGACGCTATAGCCTCCAAATTGGCATCATCGACGGAGATGATGCGCCCCGAATCCTGGGACGAGCCGCCGCCCGCCATCGCGTCACGAGCCAAGTCCTTGGCCAACTGGACGTCCGGCTGGTCGAATGGGTTGATGCCAAGAACGGCCCCTGCAGCGGCGGTGGCGATTTCCCACCGCATCATGAGTCTGCTGATCTCGTACGTGTCCTCGATAACCTGCGAAACGTGCGCCCACTCAGGCACGAGGTTCCGCACGTTCTCGCGCTTCTCCTGCTCCGGTTCAGTTCGCAGGCCGATGTAGACCATCACCCGATCATGGCCGTAGTCGGGGTAGTTCCAGACACCTTCTTGGTCAATGGGGACGATGCCCACGTCATGCTTGCCGGTGCTCTCGGCGATAAGCTGCTCAATCCACGTTGGCAGGCTGCGCAGGCTCGGCGAGGTTACAAAGGTCAGCTTGTCACGACCCGCCATGGCGCATTCGGCGATGGTCGCGCCCAGCCTCAGCGCCTGTTCCAACTCTTCGTCAGATGCGTCTCGCGCCGACTGAACACTCGCGAGCAGACGGCCAACGTCGATGCCGATGAGGGCGGCAGGAACAAGGCCGAATTCACAGAGGGCAGAATAGCGTCCCCCAACGTCCGTGGGCGCGGAGAACACCCGACGGAATCCGCGCTCCTGCGCCAGCCGCTCCAGCGGCGTGCCGGCATCCGTGACGGCAACAAAGTGCGGCCCGGGTTCGCTTCCCGCTTCGGCTAGCTTTGCCCAGAAGTGGTAGAAGAACGAGAGCATCTCCGTCGTGGCACCCGACTTGCTGGACACGACGAACAGCGTTCGTGACAGGTCAAGCGCACTTGTAAGAGCGGTGACGGCGGCGGGGTGGGTGCTGTCGAGCACGGTCAGGTGGGGGTGGCCGTTGGCGTTGCCGAACGTGCTTTGAAAGACCTCCGGCGCGAGGCTTGAGCCGCCCATGCCGAGAACGACAACATCGGTGAAACCCTCGCTTGCAACGTCGCGACCAAACTGCGTCAGGTTCTCAACCTTGGGCGCCATGGTTGAGGGTAGATCGAGCCAGCCGAGTCGATCCTCGATCTCGAGCGTGCCGCGCGGCGCCCACAGCGTCGGGTCGGGCTCCAGCATCCGCTCAACAAACCCGTCCGCCTTCCACTGCCGCAGCCGCGCCTCAATTCGCTCGGGAACCGCACTGCCGCTCGCCATTATCCCCTCGTCACTCCCATCATCCGCTCACCCTGAGCTTGTCGAAGGGCGAGCGGATCACCCTTACCTTAGTGCGTGTCAAATATCTCCTGGTACCGCCCGATTTCCGCCAGCAGCCGCTCCCGCTCCGCTTGCGTCGGACTCTCCCAATCGGCAAATGGCGTCAACGGCCCCAGAACCCGGATCGCTAACGTCAGCAGCAGCCGCGCCTTAACGCCCGAGAGATTATCTCCCGTGATGAACGTGTCCTGCGTCGGCTCCTTGGGAATACGCCCGCGCAGGCCCCGACTCGTCAAGACGACAGGGATGCCAAATCCCCGGACAGCCTCTTCTAGCGCAGGCCGCTGGAATCGATGCGGCACGCCGCTGTAGGCGAAGCCCTCAATGACGATGCCGTGGCCTGGATGAGATGTATTCGCCTCGCGGTCAGAAACGGCGCGGTCTATCAGCGCCCGAACCTGCACGTCGTCTGCGCCCGCATACGTCTTGACGATATCCACAGTGGGTAGAGCCAAGGGCAGGGGGCTTTCGCCCTTCACCCGCGACTCCGCCGTGTGCAGCCGCGTCGGCGCAAAGTAGAAAGACACCTGGTCGGCCTCGATGGAGCCGATGGCGGACGCCGAGCCGCCCAGAGAGGCGAATCCGCCCGGCCGCTGGTTCGTCTTGGTCACTTCACGCGCCGGGTAGATCTGTTCGTCCAGCACGACCACCACGCCTTTGCCCGCCGCCTCCGGCGACGCCGCCACTCGCACCGCATCCCACAGATTCCAGTCGCCGTCGTTCCCGATGCTGCCGTGCCTGCGCTGCGAAGCCGCGACGACCACCGGCTTGCGTGAGTTCACAGTGTAGTTAAGGAAAGCGGCGGTCTCTTCTGTGGTGAACGTTCCGTGCGTGACGATGCAGGCATCCACGTCAGGCCGCGAGATCGCCTCATTGACCGTGTTGGCAATGAGAACCAGTTCGCGCATTCCGAATGTCTCGCCGCCGCGCCGCAGTTCGCCGCCGGTGTCCGGATCAATGACCATCTCCACACGCAGTTCCGCAACGTCGGACAGCAATCCGTTGCGCCCGTTCGTGTCCACGCTGAAGCGGTCGATCTCCTCGATGACGCGCTTGGCGGTGAGATGGAATTGAGAATATATCTGCGGCGGTTCATGCCCGGGCTCCATGTAGGGGAGGAGGTAGAGGCCGTCCTCCGGCGTCAGCGTCACCTCATGGAACTCATCGCCGCCGTCGTCTACCGGATTGCCGTCCCTGTCCTCGCGGCGAATCCGCACCGTAACCGGCTCATGCAGGCGCTGTGCGCGCAGCACGTTCAGCGGCCCGCCCGCCTTGCTCGACGTTACGAATGGCAGCCCGTTCTGGATCGTCCCGCCCGTCGGAACAAGAGCGATTGTCGGCTTGCTGGTCATGCGGTTACTGTCATTCTGAGCGCAGCGAAGAATCTCGAGTCTTCTACTCGCGTTCCTCGATCCCGAACAGCCGCGCCGCGTTGCCGCCCAGGATGGCTGCGCGATCATCCTCCGGCAGATCAAGCTCCGTCACATCGGCCTTCATCGGCGGGATGGTCGTGTATGGGTAGTCCGTCCCGAACATGATCATGTCATTCCCCATCAACTCGCGGGCGAACATGATCGCCGGCCTTAGCCGCGAAACGGTGTCAATGTGGACGCGCTTAAAATACTCCCAAGGGCCCTTATCGTTCTCACCCCAGTGGCCGGCGCGGGGGCCTCCGGTGCGATTCAGCCGTCCCATGAGGAAGGGCAGGGTGCTGCCGAGGTGGCAGAGGACGAATTGCAGGTTGGGGTACTTCTCCATGACGCCGCTGAGGATGATGCGCATCATGGCCGTAGATGAGTCAAAGAGGAACCCCATGTTGACGGCCATCGTCCAGCCCTCCATGTGGTGAGCCATCACGGGCCAACTGGGGTGGATCATCATCACCACACCCAACTCCTCCGCCCGCTCATAAACAGGCCATAGGTCCTCTTCATGCAGCTGCTTGCCCGCCACGTTTGAGGTCAGCATCATGCTGCGCAGGCCAAGCTGATTCACGGCGCGATCCAGTTCCTTGACCGCCGCGTCTGGGTTCAACAGCGGCAGCGTGCCCATCCCGAGGAATCGGTCAGGGCTGTCCTTCTGGATCTGCGCGATGCCCTCATTCGCCGCCGCCGCAAGCTCCACGTTCAGCACGGGATCATCCGCCACCTCACCCGCGGGAACGATGCAGCTCATCACGTGCATGTCCACGCCCGCCTCGTCCATGTCGTTGACGCGTGTCTCCAACCGGAACATGCCGGCGGGCATGGTGTAGGTGTCCATGTCGCTGACGTGGAAAAGAATGTCATCGCCGCTGCGTTCCATATAAGGAAAGGTGCGCCGATTCAGCAGCAGGTTGATGTACTCAGGAACGGCGAAATGATTGTGCGTATCGATGTGCATGAACGAAAACTCCCCACTCCCCAATTGCGACCGGTCAATCAATCGTCATTGTACCGCCCGCGCCCGAACGGGAGTGGCTTGGCGAATCTGACGTGCCAATTATTCATCAACCGTGTCAATCAACTGTCGGACTCCCCGCCCGCGTCCTCTTTTGCTATGTCATCGAACAAACTGTGAATAGCATGTACTGGGACGGAATACGATTCTCCTACGGAGACATATCCCTTCGCCGGATCCCGGCCTGCCTCTCTACAAGTGTCTCTTCCGCTCAAGATGCCCCAATGTACTGCAATCAGATGACCCTGCGAGTTTATGATTGGCGACCCGGATGTGCCCCTGAATGTCGTTAGGTCGTAAACCCAGCTTTCAATTCCCCTAACGGTAGTGGTGTCGCAGTACGTTGCAGGAGCAACATGCGTAATATCTGCCGCATTGTTCCTGAACAGGCCAAACCATGCCGTCGATGGCGGGTTGGCATCTCTTGCCGCTAGCTCTAGCCCATAGTCCGATACATCAAGGCGTTGCTGATTTATTGTTGGAGTCAAAATCGCCACGTCGTACTCTAAATCGATAGCGATACTTTGAGGTCGTGCGAACCCATAAGCTTTTCCAATAATCCTTATGTCATCGCGATCCTCTACAACGTGCCGGTTGGTAATCACATATTCCTGCCCTTCGCGCCTGATGATTACCCCTGTACCTATGTAGTAGCTGTAATCGTCGATATACGCTCGCACTCTCACGAGCGAGTTTTGAACGAATTCATCCGAGAAAGACTTTACTATCGGCTCAGGTGTGGGCGTCGGCGGTTCTGGTGTGGGTGTTGGCGGCTCCGGAGTAGGCGTCGGGGGCTCCGGTGTATGTGTTGGAGGTTCCAGCGTAGGTGTTGGCGGCGCCGGTGTAGGTGTAGCAGTGGGCAGAGCTGTGTGCGTTGGCTCAGGTGTCGCGGTAGCCGGATCGACTGGAACAGACGTGGGAGTGGCGACAGAGATTGCGGTGGGCGGCGTATCAGTCTGCGTCGAATCCTCCTCTATGCAAGATGTCGCAAGCAGCACGAATAGCAGAGTGCCTGAAAGCAGGAAAGCGAGTCTCTTCATCGGTCGGAGTTCTTTGAATGCGCGGACTTGATCAATCGTCATTGTACCGCCCGCGCCCCCACCGACGCCGCTTGGCGAGTCTAGTACCATTAATGGGACGCCGATGGCGCAATTCGGAAAGCAGCGCGGAAAGGAGACCCCCACGTGGCGACTTTGAGCCGGTCGATTGGCCTGTCGCGTGAGCAGCGCATCACGGAACTTGGGCGTGATCTGCTCAGCGCCGCCTACCTGCGCGGCAGCTTTGTTCTCCGTTCCGGCCGCACCAGCAATTACTACTTCGACAAGTATCTCTTTGAGACCAAACCCAGCATCCTGCGCCGCTTGGCCGCGTTCATGGCCGAGCTTGTGCCGCCCGGCACGGATCGAATCGCCGGGCCGGAGCTCGGCGCGGTGGCCCTCGCGACCGCACTTTCCCTTGAGATGGGCCTGCCGTTCGTCATCGTCAAGAAAGAGCAGAAATCATACGCGACGGGCAACGTGGTAGAGGGTGAACTCTTTGCAGGAGAGCGCGTCTTGCTGGTGGAGGATGTGGTAACGACGGGCAGCCAGGCTATCGAGGCGGGCATCGCCCTCAGAGCCGCCGGCGCGACCGTTTCCGATGTCCTTGTTGTGATTGATCGCGAAGAGGGGGCGCAGCAATATCTCGCCGCCGCGGGCTACCAACTCCGCGCGCTCTTCAAGCGGAGCGACCTCGGAATCTAATTTCTTCAACGTCACAACCGCAACCCCATGTACAATCGGACGTTGAAACAACTAGTCCGATAAACGCGCTACAGTAGTCAAATGAATGAATCGCAGATTGTCGACCTATTGAAGTCCACCGGCTGCCTCGTTGAAGGGCAGATCGAGGATTCTGACGGGCAGAGCGCCTGGGTTGCCGGGGCCATGGAGCCGCTGGCCAACCCCACCGCCGTCTCAGAATTGGCCGGATGCCTCTCGGAGGCGCTGCCGTCCCCCGCGCCTGATATCATCGCCGCGTGGCCGGGACTGGACAACATCGTTTTGGCGTTCGCCGTCGGCGTGCAGGCAGACAAACCCGTCGTCCTGCTGTCTGACGCGGAGGGGCTTGTCACGGCATCCGGCAACGTTGAGGCGGGGGAGAAAGTCGCCCTCGTCGGCGTGACCCTGAGCGAGCGCGATGCCAATCTCGCGAGGGCATTCGTCGAGAACAGGGGCGGCAGCTTGGCGGTCACCGCGTCTCTGGTTGGGGTGGGGCAGGTCGCAGGGGAGCTTTCCCTTGTAAAGATAGAGGCAGCGATCGATGGCAACGACTGAGCAGGAACGGAACGCAGAATCGGCGGACACGGCGCAAGAATCTGACGCTGCTGGTGGTGAACTGCGCGCGGATCCTGGCCGTCTTGCCGCCGACCTGGAACGCCTCTCGGAGATAGGCGCAGACCCGGGCGGCGGCATTTCTCGCATCTCGTTCTCGCAGGAAGAGCGCGCCGCCCATAACCTTGTCTCAGGATGGATGGTGGATCTCGGCCTCTCTGTCCATACGGATAGTTTCGGCAACACCTTTGGAACACTCGCAGGAACGGATCCTACGCTGCCTGCCATAGGCTTTGGCTCGCATCTTGACTCCGTGCCGCACGGCGGACGATTTGACGGCACCATCGGCGTGCTTGCCGGGCTGGAAGTCATCCGCATGTTTGCTGAATCGGATATCAAGACCGCCCATCCGTTGATGGTGGTCGCCTTTGCCTGTGAAGAAGGCGCGCGATTTGGCGAGCCATGCCTCGGCAGCAAGGCAGTCGCCGACGTGTTGCAAGAGGCGGACATGGAACGGCTGCGCGACGCAAACGGCACCACGCTCGCACAGGCAATGCGCGCTCTGAACTTCGATCCGCTCGCGCTCCCGCAGGCCCGATGGGCGCCCAACACGCTCGCCGCGTTTCTTGAACTTCACATTGAGCAGGCGCGATCGCTGGAAGAGGGTGGGGAACGCATCGGCCTTGTTGACGCAATCGCGGGCAACACCCGAATCCGTCTCGTGATAACGGGTCGTCAGGACCACTCCGGCGGCACGCCCATGTCCCAGCGTCGTGACGCCCTGGCCGCCGCCGCTGAAGTCATTCTCGCGGCGGAGTCCATCGCCAACGAGCCGCGCCGCCGCGCCACTGTCGCTACGGTCGGACGCCTTCACGTCTTCCCTAACAGCATCACAACCATCCCCGGCGACGTGGAGTTTTATCTTGACGTGCGCGACGTTGACAGCGACCGGCAGCGCCTGACGACGCGGGACATCGTCTCTCGCGCGGAGGAAACCGCCGCCCGCCGTGGTCTGCGCTGCGAGTGGGAAGTCGTATCTGACACCTCGCCTGTGGTGCTGCCCAAGTGGCTGCGCGACCTGACGACCGCCGCTACCGACCGCCTTGATGTGCCGCATCGCGTGACAACGAGCGGGGCAGGTCATGACGCCGGCATCCTTTCACGCGCCATCCCCACCGCAATGCTCTTCGTGCCCAGCCGTGACGGCCTCAGCCACTGCCCGGAAGAGTGGACGAGCATGGACGACATTGCAATCGGCGCACATGCCCTCGCGGAGAGTATCCGGAACATCGACTCCTTCCTGACGAAAGAGGTTGCCGAATGACATCAAATCTCATAGACGCCAACGGGACGATTCCCGTTTTCGCGGGCACGCACGTGCCACAACTCCGCCTGCCGTCCAGCGTGAGGCTTGAGGTCATGCAGACGAATGGCCATCAGCCTGCCCCTGCGACGTTCGTTGAAACCGAGATCATTTCCAACGACGAGATTGCGCCGGAGCACTACCTCATGCGCGTGCGCTCCGAGGCACTGGCGAATGGCGAGCCGGGGCAATTCGGTGTTATTCGACCCGGCGCGGCCACCGATGTTCACCCCATCTTGCCACGCCCCATGGCGGCCTACCGCTACGACAGAGAGGCCGGCACAGCCGACTTCGTCTACCGCGTCGTGGGCTATGGCACAGCTGCCATGGCTCAGCGCAGGGCGGGCGATATCGTCGAGATAGTCGGCCCTGTTGGACGCCCATTCCCGATTGCTGATGATGCCAACGGCATCCTGATTGTTGGGCGCGGCATCGGCGTGTGCTCCCTGACGACGCTCGTCGAAGCGGCACGACAGCAAAACACCGAGATATAAGCCCTTTTAAGCGCGCCCCACAACGCCCTCCTGGTAGTCAAAGACAACAAAAAAAAACCACGCGAGCAATCACACAACGACTAAGA
>VXMO01000035.1 GCA_009841045.1 Dehalococcoidia bacterium | reverse complement strand
CCAACCGTTCCATGAGCAGGTTATGCCACTGGGCCGAGACCGGGTACGTGCGAAGGACTGCCTCGACGGGCTTGCCGACCAACCTTGACAATTCCTCGACTCCCGCCGCCGTTAGGTAGTAGCGTTCTGTTCGAGAAAGCAGTTCCGTGGCGTGCGGAACCGACGCAATCAGCCCAAAGTCCTCCAGCCTGTCCACCGTCCTGTAGACGACAGAGTCTGACCACCCCGACATGGGCGCAAGTTCGCCACGCCCCAGGAACGGCGTTTCCGCCAACTGCCTGAGAATGCCCGCCGACGACCCCGTGAGTTTCATTTCAAGTCCTCCCCGGCGTTCTCCTGGTCCGACCTCTGCTTCGCTCGCCGTTCGGCCTGCCGGTCCCGCCGCGCCTGTCCTACATCCGGTTCTTCGTTCTCCTGTGTCGCGTCCGCCGTGTGCTGGTCAGCCTTCACCTGGCCGCCGGCCGCTCTCTGGTATTCCTCGATGAGCCGTTCAAGGTTTGCGTCGTTGCCGGCGAGAAAGACGCTCGGAGTCGTGTAGGCCGCCGCAGCGGCATGAATTCGGTCGGCAATGTCAGGGCTCCCCGCTTCAGGTTTGCGCACCTCCATCGAGAAGGTCGGCAGCCGTTCGTTGCCGACGGTTGCCCGCACGTAGCAGTGGTGAACGGGAAGCGTCATCACGTCTTCAATGGAGACGCGGTCGGAGTCCAGTTCGACCATGAGTTGACGGGCGTCTTCCCCCGCGATCTGGAACACGACCAGGCACCCGATGTTGGCCATCAGGCTGTAGCGCATCGTCTCCGATAGGGTGTCGAGCTTGGAGAGGCTCTGCGTGGCGAGAATGAAATTGGCCCCGAACTTGCCCAGCTCGGACAGCATGGATTCGTAGTCAACGCCGGGCATCGTTTGCATCTCGTCCACGACGACGAGGACGCCGCGCCGCTCTTCGGGCGGACGCTCGCCCTGCTCACGGATCACGGCGTCCACCAAGTTCATCATCGATGCGCCCACGAGCGCGGACACATCGCGCCCGACCACACCCTGCGCCGTTGATATGAAGAGGATGCCGCCGTCCAGAACGGTCTGACGTACATCGATCGTGGAGCGCGATTGGCCGAGGATCGCGCTCGCCTTCCCGGACGTCGCATAGTAGGAGAGCCGTGTCTGCACGGGCGCGATGGCCTCTGATTGATACTGCCTGTGCCAGCTGCTGAACTCCCGCCCCCACCATCGAAGAAGGGGAATGTCCCTCACCTCGCCGATCACCTTGCCTCGGAACGGGTTGGGGTCCGGGGCGATCAGGTTGAGGCCGTCCAGGATCGTGTACTGCTCATCCGGGTCACGATTCTTGTTGGCCTCGTGTAGGGTCTTGACTATCTGTTCGAGGATCGACTGCATCCGAGGCCCCCACTGGTCCCACAGCCCCCTGGCGATTCGCACAACCGAATCGGCCGTCCGGTCGCGATCGGTAAAGATGCGCGTGTCCAGCAGGTTGATGCCGGGAGCACCGTACGAGTCGGCGAGATCGATGAGCTTGACGCGGTCGATTAGCGACTCCGGCACCTGTTCGAGCAGAGCCGAAACGAGGTCGGCATGCGGATCGATGACGACGATGGCATCGTTGTTGCGACCGGCTGCCTTCTCCGCCATCTGATGGGTGACGATGTGCTGCATCAAAGTGGATTTACCCATTCGCGTTCGGGCGACATACAGGTGGTGGCGGCGCAGCAGGTCGTCGGGGAAATGGATGGACTCCGCAGCCTCCGCCGTCTGGTTTCCGACGTGCGCGCCCTCGGTCAGGGCATCGCCATGGGGAACAAGGACTTTCGCCCCGGCCCTATCCACTTGCGGCGCTTCATCCTTCGAGCCGAGCGGATGCCACAGGCTGGCCACCTCGCGGACGCCGAGAACGTTTCGCTTGGAAAACAGGCCGCCGCGAAACGCGAGTCCAAATTCTCGCGGGGCAAGCGCAAGTTTGCCCACATCGAACTTCGCGCCGGAGGCGTTGTCGTAGTGCCGGTACGCGGTTGCCACCTGCGAGAGGATCGCGCCTGCGCGTCGACGTCCTTCCTTTTCCGGGACGATGACCACGACCTGAATCTCGGCCTGGAACGCGGTCCGCGACACCTTCTCCAAGACAATCTGGGTGTTGGGAATTCGTGGGTTCTCGCGCTTGAGCCGCGTCCACACGATTGCGGCGGTCAACACCCCCAACACTGCCCCACCCGCGAGGGCAATGGCCTTCACGATGTCACCGTCCTGCCAGTACTGCCACGTTCGCAGCCCGACGAAGGCGCCCCCGGCCAACAGCAGGAGACGGATTATCTCTCCTGGATTGGTCTGCCCTTCCTGGGACGCAGGGCGAGACGCGAGTCGAGACTTCTCCGCTTCCACCTGGTACGCCTCCGACCAGTCGGGGCCGAGCGATTTCAACACCAGGCGGGCAACAACTCTTTGTTCAGGACCTACTGCCGACAACGCCCCGATCAGCGCGAGCATCGGGTCGGATCCCTCGTCGAGCAGGTCGTCATCTCTGAAGACGCGAAGTGGCGCGTACTCCGGCCCCCTCACCTTGAGGAATGCCATCCACGCTTCTTCGCCCTGATCAAGGGCCAGCGGGTCATCCTCGTCATCGACGGGGCCCACCCGCGCCTGCGGATAGTGAACGCCCACCTGCCCGCGCACGGTCTGGGAGTCGATGCAACGCACAAGGAGCTGCACGCCGCCGTTGTTACCCACGAGCTCAAGCGAGAACGGCTCCGGGACGGCGATAGATTGGAGCATGTTCTCGACGCCGAGCATCGTTCGTTCTCCCGTGCGCGGCGGGGTGATAGACAGAAGGACGGGCCGTTGCGGCTTGTTCGTTCGGAAGAGATTCTTGAGTGGAGAAAGCGGATTCATGCACTGCCTCTCTTCTTGTCTTCGGCGGCGAGCCTGCTGCGACCGGGCTGCCACTCGATCACGTCCGCCTCTTGCTTCGTCGCCTCGATGCGGATTGGGAAACGCCCGCCTCTTGCTAGTAGGAGGCCGTCCCCGCGCGGGCATGAAATCAACCAGTTCTGCAGGTCTACGGGAAGGTCGAATGCCTCGCCCACCGTGCGGATGGCCGCGGCGTCCTGCTGGAGAAGGAGCTTGAAGGCCGCGTTCTGGAGCAGAGCCCGACCGGAATGACCCGTGATTGCACGGGACGTGTCCTCCGACAGCAGGTCCTGGACATCCTGCGTGATGAACTGCAGGCCGAGCCGGTGCTTGCGAGCCCGCTTCGCCATGCTGACCATGAAGGCGGCACCCTCAGGGTGCTGCATGATCGACCACACCTCGTCGACCACGAGCAGACGTGGTTTTGGATTCTGCGCCGCCGCCGTCCACACCGTTTCGGTGCAGACCATCGCGGCGGCGGGACGGAGTTCGGGTTCGAGAAGTCGCAGGTCGAAGACGGTGACGGGAGCCTCGTTCGTCAGCAGGTCGTCGCCCTCGTCCGTCAGGAGATGCCGGAGACTTCCCGTCGAGAACGGCCGCAGCAGCTTGTCCAGCACACCGTCGCCGTGCTCCTTCAGATGCTCATAGAAGTCCCTGAACCCTGTCCTCTCGCGCGGTTCCATATAGTAGGCAGCGAGTGCGTGGTCGAGTGCTGCCCTCCTCTCCGCGCCCAGTGGCTCTCCGATCATCACTTCAATCAGCCGTCTGAGACTGCCGATGCGGAGCAGCAGCTCCTCGCTGTCGGAACGGTCAATGACAAAGGGATTCATGCCCTGACCGGGCACGCCGGGCGACAGCACTCGGCCCCCCGCAGCACGCGCCATGTCGGCATACTCGCCCTCGGGATCAATCACATAGGCGGTAACCCCGCGACAGATGCCGCGCAGAACGCCGAGCTTGGTGGCGAACGACTTGCCGCTCCCGGAGCGGGCAAGGACGGCGGTGTTCGCGTTCAGGTGCGTGCCGTCGAACGGGTCATAGACGATGGGCGACGACGAGCGCAGATCGAGCCCGTAGAGGGTGCCGCTGCGCGTGTCGAGGTCCGGCGGCGAAAAGGGGAATAGCCGTGCCAGCGAGGACGTATCCAGAGTCCGCCACACGCCGACGGCGTTCAACCCAATAGGAAGAGAGGACAACAATCCCTCGCGCTGCCTGTACGCGAGGGTGTCGAGTTTACCGAGAGTTGAGGCGAAGTGCGCCCGGACGCCCTGCGTCATCTCCTTGAGTTCGGTGGCATCTCGGCCGTGGAGCGTGATGGATAACGACGAGTGGAAGAGCCGTTCCCTGCCCCGTTGCACATCGTCACGGAGGCGCCGCACATCCTCCAGGGCTATTTCGGCCTCCGGCGACATGCTCTTGCCACGGCGGATAGAGAGAGATTGCGCCGACTCGAATCGCACCTTCTGCCATTCGAGCGTCCGTGACGCCTGGTCGGCCGGGATCGGACCGAGGTGGATCGACACGTCCATCCGTGCACCCGACGCCATCAACGCCTGCAGGAATCCGGGAATCAGGGCACGGGGCCATTTGCCCAGGTGCAGGGATCTGACAAGTGCGTTCCCTATACGTATCTCCTTCTGCCGAATCTCGACCTCAAGAGGCTCCTCGTCCGCCACCTCCTTCGGTGAGCCGCCCACAGCCGATGCGACGATCAGCATCCTCAGCTGACGGCCAGCCACGGACTTCACGGCCAGCCCGGAACGGATCATCAGACCACGCAGGTCGTCGATGCGTTCAAACTCACAGACGGCGTAGAATCGCCGGTCAACCACGCCCTCACGGCTCTCAAGGTTCAAGAGAAGTCCGTGCAGAGAGTCGGCGGCTGCGGTCGTCTGCGGCGGCAGGTTGTCTGGCTGTTCACTGCTCAACTGCTGTCGCAGGCGGCTGAATTCCGGGGAGTGTTGCCGAATCAAGAGCTGCACCGGGAAGTCCATCGCGTTGAGCGCTCCCGCAAACGAGCCCAGCTTTGCCTCGTCCAGCTCCAGCCCGAGCGCCTCCAGGATGCCGAGCTTCACGCCGTCGACCCGTACCGGCCCGTCCTCGTCGACGTGGGACAGCATGAAAAATCTGGCGAGTGGACTCGCCTCTTGTTCGGAGCCCGGCTTGGGGTCCTTAGTCACCTTCAGGTTGAGAAGATTCTTCACGTTGGTATTTCCTTCATGTCATGGGATGGGAACGATTCCGTTGATAAGGACGCGGCTGACGATCTTTGCCGAGAGGACGAGGACCAGGCCGCCGAGGGCGAGGAAGACGGCGGCCCGCGCCCTGCCCGTCTCTCTGCCCTCGACCCCCTCCGCCATCAGGACAAAGCCCGCCCAAACGATTGCGAAAACCGCCAGGCCCGCTGCCGCGTAGACCATTCCCGTCAGGACCTGGTCAAAGGCATCGAGCATCGACCGTTGCTCGGGCGTGATTGCCCCCAGGGACAGCACCCCGGTGGCGGCGATCAGCCCGAGAGTGACGGACCCTCTTACCATGGCCACTTCCAGCCGATGCGATTGAAGAGGTCTTCGAGCACGCCGCCACCCGCACGTACCTGTTCTGCCGCCTCCGGCGTCGGATCGGGCTCCGGGACTTCCAACACGGCATACCCGTCGTCTGCCCATAGGCTTGCCGAGACCTCGATTGTCTCGTCGCGTGTTCGCGTGGCCGGATCGCGGTCCACGATCTCCGCGGTGACATAGGAGGCATAGGTCACCGGAACCCTCGTCGTCTTCTCAATCGTCTTGGCCGGAATGGACAATCGAACGGAGATCCAGTGGCGCTCTTCCGTCCCGTCCTCGCAGAGCGTGGTCACCCTTTCGGAGACGTTTCTGCTGATTCCGGGGCGCAGGACGGAGACGACGTGTGTTTGCCTTACGGTCCGTTCCGGAACGGTCTTCATCTCGACCAACGGCGGCATGGGTACGCTCAGCGTTCCGCGCACATCCACCTCGATTTCGATGTCGTGGAGGCCCGCTCCGGGTTCGACGGGGAGGCTGAAGGACGTGTCGCCGTCGACAACGAGGGGCACATCGACTTCTTGGCCGCCGAGTCCCACGGAAACCCGGCCGGTGACGCGGGTGACCTGAGCCTCTCTCAAAGTCCAGACCGCGACGGACTCGATACCGGAGACCGTCTCCATTTCAAGCGTTTCAATGACCTCTTGCTCGCAGGTGGTTGAGACGCTGCCGCGCACTGTCGTGCGTGACATGGTGAGGGACGTCACCTCGGCGTCACAGAGCTCGCCATCGGCGAACGGCAGCGGGTACGGTAGGTGGTCGGCGGTCAGGCTGAACGCGCCCGCCTGTCCCAGAGAATCGACCCACGAGAAGGTGTATGACGGCTTGTCGCCGTCCAGGGGCATGTCGAACGATGTCATCTCGCCCTCGTCGAGGGACGCCAGTCCCGCGAAACGAAGACCGTTGCCGCTATCGCCTCCGTATGCACGAGCCCGCAGGTTGATGTCTGTTGCGGCCCGCACCGTGGCGTTCATTCGCCCCCGGGTTACCGTGATCTCCTCGACGTAGAGGCGCCTGCCGAGCACCGGAGGCGGGAGTTCCAGGTCAACCTCCGAGAAGCCGTAACCGCCCCCGTCGTCTTCGCCCTGCGCCGCCACTGCCTGCGGGATGACGATGGCCACGGCCAATAGCACCATCACGCCCACGGCTACCCACCTGCGGC
Organism: Dehalococcoidia bacterium; assembly: GCA_009841045.1. Taxonomy (GTDB): domain Bacteria; phylum Chloroflexota; class Dehalococcoidia; order UBA6926; family UBA6926; genus VXMO01. The sequence continues at coordinate 38,812 of VXMO01000035.1, read as the reverse complement.
GACCGAAGGACATTCTCCCGGTCCGCTTTTCCCTCTTCGAGCGTCTGGGACCCTTACCTTTGCCACGGTTCGAAGAGCTGGGTTGGTTGTCGGGACCGTCCCCGTCCCGGCGGTCGCGCCGGTTGCCCAGTCGCCGAATTCGGCGGCGGCCCTTCTCCAACATCTTGTCCAGCAATCCCGGATCGGCCTCTACGGTCATCACGGGAGCGGGACGCAGAAGGTCGCCCGCCTGGCCTTCGAACCGTCGCGGCCCAAGCCAGTACTTCAGGAGGTCGGCCGCCACCAAGGGCAGACGCCGCCCGCCGATCTGCCCCACCGCGACGGCGCCGCCGATCACGCCGAAGACCACAGCCAGGCCGATGCGCAGGCCCGTCGGACCGGGGGCGTAGTTGAAGATTCCATAACCGACGGCGGCCACCGCAATCAGCGACACCACCTGCGGGAACGTCAGCCACAGCAGCACCCTGTCCTCGGCCTGCACGTGCGTCGGTACTTCGTGTTCTCTCATGTTTGCCTCCTCTGCGCGTCGGACTACGAGGTCGGAGTCGGGGTGGGCGTGGCCGGATCCGGCACGGAGATGTCGACAGCCGGGTCGACGACGGCGTTCATGACCACGTCGACGATGCCGAAGGCCACCATCGCCAGCACGATGCCCGCGACCGCGGTCATCATCGCGCTCTTGCCGCGCTCCATCTGGCTCGGAGCCCCGCTCGCCGTCAGGTACTGGTATGCGCCGAATATGAAGTACGCCACTCCCACGACGCCGACCAGGCCGAGCATGATGCCCACGAGATTTGAAATTGTCTGTGTCAGCTGTTCCATCGGTTCCCTCCGCTTCGCTTCTCCTCTTCTGTTTGCCTTGCTCCACGTCATGTGCCCGCGTCGCCTGCCCCTCTTGGGAGACGCATTGGTCGAACTCGTTCGATCCCTCGTGGATTACTCATCAGCGCTCCTGAATGTCCCTCCCTCGATGGACGACGCTCCGCCCGCCGCCGAGCGGATGCTGCTGCCCAGCGCTGAGACGCCGCCCCCGACCGCTATCGCCCCCGCGGCGATGCCGGCCGGGCCTCCCGCGCCTCCGGCGATGAGGCCGATGGCCCGGCTCGAACGGACGATGGAACTCGGCAGCGACATGCCGAAGTAGAGGGTCCTCAGCCAGGCGTCGAACGTCCCGCCGTTGCCCAGCAGCGAGGGAATGCGTCCCGCCATGTAGATGAATGCCATCGACAGCAGCAGTTTCCAGATCAGGTCCTGTACCGCCTCGAACGCCGCGATGGCCGCGAACTGGTTCAGAAAACCGAATCCCAGCGCGATGGCGATGAGCTGCACCGCCTGCTGGAACACGGTCAGCATGAAGTTCCTCAGCCACTGCCGGCCCCACCCCGCCGTGTGCGGCAGGATCCAGAGCCCAAGCGCGATGGGAGCCAGCGCCAGCAGGATGTCGATCAGCGCAATGCGCAGGATCATCTGCACAAGGACGTACAGAACGAAGAAGGCGTAGAGCAGATACAGCAGCGCCATGAGCAGGCTCATGCCGACGCTGCCCGCATTGACCGCTTGCAGGAGTGTGTCCAGCCCGGATCGGAGAAAGTCACCACCGGTGACACCCATCTCCGCCGCGATGAAGCCGGAGACGGCATCGGCCACGTCAATCACAAGGGCACACCACCAGAGCGAGCTCGCCGCGCCCACAAGACCAAGCACGAGTCGAGGAACCATCTCGCGCCAACCGGCACGGCCTCCGCCGACGTGCTCCTGCACGATCAGGGTCAGCCCGATCCACCCGAGGATCACGACGAGCGCCCCGGATGTGACGGCCCAGACGACGCGCCACGCCTGCCCGACGAGCGGATGGAGGTAGGTCAGTTCCGGCGGAGTGCCGGTCAGGATGTCACTCATACGGCGTTAACTCCTACCGGCACTCCGCCGCGTCCACGCCCGTCGCCCTCTCGACGACGCCGCAGAGCGCGCCGTGAACGCCCTCGATGATCCACCGCGCCACCGCCCGAGCCCATCGGTCCGGGCTCAGCGCGCCGAGCACGCGGTCCCAGAGCGAGTCCGACTGATAGACGGGGATGACGGCGTGGAATGTGTACGCCTCTGCACCCACTGCCTGCCGAGTGATGAGCGCAAGGACGTATGGCTTGTCGGATTCGAGTTCGGGTTGGTCGTCAAGCACCGGATAGTCGAACGTGTATTCCCAGCCATCGCGGTGTCGCCGTTCCCCGCCCCGCACCTGGTACACGGCGCCGATCCACGAGCCGTCGTCGGCGTCACGGATGCCGTAATGCAGCAGCGGAATCTGCCGGTTGAAGACGGGACGGGCCGTGAAACTGCCGTCGTCGTCCCGTTCGACGGTCTCGTCAGGGTCGCTCACCAATTCGGTCTCGGCGGGCGGGTCTTGTGCGGCAGCATCCGCCACGGACGAAAGCGCCGCCAGAACTGCCATTGCTGCCAGCAGGCTCAATCGTACCCAGTGGAAGTATCGACTCCGAATTCTGTCCGTCACTGACGCCTCCTTGTTGCTCGCTCGAATCGCATGGAATCGAGTCTGCGGAGGAGGGAATCATCAGGTAATGGCCTACAGGGCAGGGCTCGCCAACGAGCCCCTCCCTCTAGGACATGGTGTGAGGAATCGGCTTCAGGCAGTCTGGGGGCTGTACAGGGATTAAGGGTTGTGAGCATCGATGATTGCAGTGGTGTTTATCGCGTCGTGATGGGGTAGCCGGGATATTGCAGCTAACCGGAGCAAGAATCTCGGGTTTGGGGCCGGTTCCCAGTTGTCGTTGCGGTCGTCGTATCTGCGGGGCTGAAGGTGTGTGTTCGACACCGGGAATCCTCGTAGGCATGGACAGCTTGGAAAGTTTGCACTCGTTCACGTTCAGGGAGGTTCGGCATGGAAAGACAGGATTTGATGCAAGAGGAGACCTTCGGGAACGAGACCGGCAACGATGATGTCCTGCTCATGCTCTTCGACCGGCTGGTGCGCGAGCACGGGGCGGTCAAGGCGGGAGAGCTGCTGGGAATCAACTATCGAACGGTTGCCAAAGTGAGGGCGACGCGGAGGTTGACTCCCTACATCACCAACGCGCTGGAGATGTTCATGCTGTCGGAGGCCAATCCGGTGATCCAGGGGCTCGTCACCAAGGTTGATTCACTGCATGGGCAAGTCGAGAAACTGCGGGTACGAGACAAGGAATTGTCGGCAACGGTTGATAAGCACCAGACAGAGACGGCGGCGACTCAGGAGGCGCTGCTCAAGATGGTGCGGGCAACCGCTCGACAGGTGGACAAGTTAGGCGTATCTGAAAGGAAGTCGTCCAGGTCTGCGGATGGCGGTGACGGCGACAAGAAGACTGCTTCTCCCAAATCCGGCGAGAAAGAGACCCAGCAGACGACGAAATGGTTTCCACGGCGGACCTATCCCCAGCTCGTGACCAAAGTTCCGGCCGAGGACGACGAGCACGTGTACAAGGAGGCGTGGCCGGTTGTCCGCGAGTGGCGAGAAGTGGAAAACGGCCATCGGTACAAGGGCAAGACGCTGACGTGGATGAAGCGCCATGAGCGACTGCTGGAGGTTGAGCGCCGGCTGCTCGATGAGTTCCAGTTGACCCTGCCACCCGCGAGACACCCTATTGATAAGGAAATGCGAAGGAAGCTGCTGCGGTGGAATGAGGATGACCTCAGGAGCATTCGTGGGCGGATCGTACGACGGCTGATGCTCCGCTGGGTCCGGCGGATCCTGACGGTCGGGCTGTGGCGTAAGTGAGGGCGATTTGTCCCTGCGCAAGCAACGGTGAAAGGCGCGAGAAAGCGCCGCAAGAATGTCGGGCGGTTATGCCCCAAAACACTTGCCTCCCATGCGTTGCGCATGAAGAATGGCTGAGTTGTCAGGCTTTTCCAGCGTTTCATGCCTCAGAAACCTGGAGGGTTGTTCCCGACCCTGACCGTCCGAAAGGGATTGAGCTTCGTTCTCCCCCAGGGCGCGTCGAACGGATCAATCGCCCCCCGCGGCGAGAGAGTCAGTGCCGGGTCGAGACCTCGTTTCCCCGTCACCGATTCCCAAACGTGGGATCGCGCAGGCAGGTTGCTCAAGCAGCCTCACATCTCATACATCGGCCGGAACGCCACTTGCGGTTCGGCTGATTCGACTTGCCCGTCAGAACGACATCGGTCGTAGCTAGACGGGTCTCTCACACATCGCCGGTCTCGGCTTTTGCCGCGGGCCGGCGTTTCCATTTCGGGCGGCAGTGACCGCACGTCTCCACTTGGATGACATCTGCGCCTGCGTCCGTTGAATCCCCTTGAGCCCGCGTGACGGCACGGCATCCAGCCGTCGGCGGGCTCTTGCATTCCACTCATAGATCGCACTCGGCCTGCGCCCGGATGCCGGCGTGGGCCGCAACCCAAAGGAGGCGCACATGCGCATCGCATTGATTCCCGTGAAGGCGCTGGGTCTGCTGGTCCGCCACCGGTGCCTGCTGCTCATCGCCGCCGTGGCGGCGCTGTTCATCCTGCCGTTCGCCCTGTCGCGAGACCCCGAGATCTGCGTTCTGAATGCAATTGGGCTCGCCTACGTCCTGTTCCAGTTCAGGCGATTCGCCCTGGGATGGGCGGTCGGCAAGGCGGCGGGGGCGGCGCAGCGCCGGGCGGCGGAACGCGCACAGAAGAACGACGCAAGGAAAGGAGATCGAGATGACGACGGCAATGGCAACTGAGTTGATCGACGAGGGGCCGACTGCGGCGCTGGAGCCGCTGGTGGATCGGGTGATCGCGGCCATCTTCGGAGGCCGCAATGCTGGCACGGAGCGCCTCAGCGTGGGCAACGCCGTACATGAGGCACGGAGGTTGCGGCGCTACGGCAAGCTGGACGACGCGCTCTTGACGTTGGCAGACGCCGACGCGGGTTACGCCGCGCTGGAACAGAAACGCTGGCTGTACAACGAGTGGCTTGACCTCGTCCGCCGCCGCTACGGACGGCGCCAAATCCACGTCTACACGCAGGGCGACGGACGCGCCGCCGCCCTGGAACAGGTCGGCCGCGGCGATCTCGAGGTGGTCGCCGCGATCGGCATGAAGTGGCGGCCCGGCAAGGTCGTCTCGCGCCGCAGCCTCAGGGGGCTGCGGGGTCTGCGCGCGAGGCCGGTGTGACCGCCGCCGCCCGCGTCGACTTCGCCGCGGTGAAGGCGCGGCATCCCGTCGCCGCAGTCGTGGAATCCGCCGGCGTGAAGCTGCGTGGAACGGGCCGTGTCCGGCAGGGTGTCTGCCCGTTCCATGACGAGGCAGAGGGAAGTTTCACCGTCTACGGCGACTCGCAGCGCTGGTACTGCTTCGGCTGTGGCGAGGGCGGCGACGTCATCGACTTCATCCAGCGGATTGAATCGATGACGCTCAGCGGGGCGCTGAGGTTGCTTGGCAGCGACGGCACTTTCGTCACGGCAACCCCGCCCGCCTCTGCGAGGCACGAATTCAGCGAGCCGCCGCCGGTCCGCGATGTCGCGGTCATGACGGCGGCGGCTCGGTTCTACGCAAGAGAACTGCGGCGCAGCCAAGCCGCCTTCGACTACCTCACGGGGCGCGGCATCGGGATCGAAACGGCGTTCCGTCTCGGTCTCGGCTATGCGCCGGGAGCAGGGTTGCGCGAGACCCTGCTGATCGCGGGATTCGAGGGCAAGCGCGTCGCGCACTCGGGGCTATTCACCGAACGCGGCGCGGAACGGTTCGCAGGGATGATCGTCATCCCCGACTTGGCGGACGGCCGCGTACAGTGGCTCGGCGGTCGGGCCGTTCCGCGCCGCGTTCGTCCTCGCTTTCAGGCGGTGCCGGGCCCCAAGCCGGCCCTCGGCCTGGGGCGAATTCCGCGCGCGGCGCGATGGGTCATTGTCACGGAGGGCGTCTTCGACTGGCTGACGCTGACCCACTGGGGGCTGCCCGCCTGCGCGGCCCTGGGAACCCAGGGCATGGAACGCATCGCGCAGGCGGTCTTGCGGTTCGCCAACGTGTTCGTCGCCTTCGACAGGGACGACGCGGGCGAGGCCGCCGCCGAACGACTCACCGCCCTGCTCGGCCGGCGTTCGGCCGTCGTCAGGCTTCCCCGCGACTTCCTCGACGTTGGCGAACTCGCAACAGTGCCGGACGGCCGCGCCGTCTTCATCGCCCGGTTGGCCGAGGCGGCGCGGCAGAGGAGAAGGGAAGGATAGCCGACACGAACGACGGGGACGAAGTTCCCGCCCACGGGCCCACTGACGGTCCGCTCACCTATCGGACAAGCAAGGAGACAACCATGGTCAGCACAAACGGCAACGGTCACAAGAACGGTGAAAAGCCCTCCGCCATCGCGCCCGTGAACGGGCATGACGCCACCCTCTGGGACGGGCTCGCGCCCGGCATCACGCAGGAGCTGGACACCCCGATCGACGCCGCCCTCGTCTCGCAGCGGAAAGGGCGCGGCGGCAAGACCTTCTCGTACATCGAGGGCCATACGGTCATCGACGAGGCGAACCGCGTCTTCGGGTACGGCGGCTGGGGATACGACGTGATGGGCGACATCGTGCTGCGCGAGATCGATAACGTCGACGCCAAAACGGGCGAGATCCGCCGCATCCGCGCCTACGCCGCCACCGTCCGGGTGACGGTCCTGGGCGCGCCACCCCGCATGGACGTCGGCTTCCATCCCGTCGTCGAGGACAACGCTGACGGACATGAGACGGCCATCAAGGGGGCGGTGACCGACGGCCTCAAGCGGGCGTTCCGCTCCTTCGGGGCGCGGTTCGGAAACGCGCTCTACGGCGATCCGCAGACGGGCATCGTCGAGGTGACGAAGCAACCGCCCGTCGAGCCCGATGGCGAGATGCAGAAGCTGCGGGCACGCCTGCTCGAACTCGGCGAGAAGCAGGGCTTCGATGCCGAACAGGTGGAGGCCGCAGTTAAGGCCCGCAGCGGCAGGACCGTTGATCAGCTCACGCACGAGGAGCTGTCGGAACTGGTCGCGGCGGCGGCGAGGAAGTTGAACGAGTCGATGCAGCAGGAGCCGCCGTCGGCCGCCTAGACTCGCAGCACACAACAGCACGGCGGGGCTGTCCCGAATCGGGGCCGCCCCGCCGCTTCCTTTGACGATAGCCGTAGTGACCCGTGACCAGAGAGAGGATCCTGCAATGTACATCGCTGAACCCATCGGAACTAGGCCCTTCCGTTGCCGCTACTGCGACGGGCTACTCCCACTCAACACCTACTTCATCGCTGTGCACGTTTCGGCATGCCGCGATGGTCATTCTCCTGAGTGCATTACCCCGCTTCCCCATCGGTGGGAAGACGCCGACGAATGCGTGAGTATGTGGAATGACCGCGGCGAGGATGCACAGTGCGACCAGTGCGAAAACGTCGGCATCGAGGAGTGCATCAACTTCACGTGCTCAAACATCCTTTGTACCGAGTGCTTCATTGAGCACGGCGGAATCTGCTACGCGTGCCGCTGAAAGGAAGGAATCGCCATGACCCAACAGACACGCTTACGCCCTCGGAGCCTGAGCGGCCTGACGACGGTGCTCACCACCGCACGCGGCAACCTCTACCTGACGGTTTCGGTCGATGAAAGCGGCCAGCCCTTCGAGGTCTTCGGGCAGATCGGGAAGGCCGGCGCATTCGAGAAGGGGGTCACAGAGATGGCATGCCGTCTCGTGTCGCTGCACCTCAGGCGAGGAACTCCCGTCGCAGAGATCGTCGCCCAGTGCGAGGGCATACAGGAGATGCAGCCCTGGACGAACATGTTGCCCAACGGCTCGAGCGGCTGGGTGCTCGGCATCTCCGACGCCATCTCCCACGTCTTGCGGCCATTCGCGGAAGGCAACGGCGCCAATGCGCAGCAAGCTGCCTAGCGTGGTCACTCATCCCTACAGGAGAACGCCGATGACAACGACAATGCAGAAACAGACGACGGACGCGGACCCATACTCGCGGCCCGCCGCACAGTTCACCGAGGACGGCGTGCTGGAAATCCGCGCGTCGGCGTCAGGGGATTGCCGCCGCGCCCTCTGGTACGCCGCGACGGGTCACCCCGTCACGAACCCGCCGACCAACGAATCGGCCACGGTCATGGAGGCGGGGATCGCGCTCGAACCCGTCGTCCTCAGAGCGATGGAGCGTGCGGGATGGGACATTCAGTCCCCCGACCGCGACAACCCGACACGGGTCGCCGTCTCTATCGGCCGCACCCTGCGGGTGACGGGGCACCCCGATGCCACGGGAGTCATGCCCATCTTCGGGGGCGAGACGGTCATTGAGGTCAAGACCCGCAACCCCGACGCCTTCAAGCGCTGGCAGATGCTCGGGGCCGAACGGAGCCATCCGAATGCCGTCGCACAGGTGGCCACCTACACGCTCGGAACCTACGGCGAGATGCGCGATGCCGTCATCGCCTGCATGGACACGGGATCGCGGGCGTGGGACTACGAAGTCATCCCCGCCGAGCGGCTTGAGAAGGCGCTGCAGGACACGTCCGAGCGGCTCGGAGAACTCGCCGTCCACCATGCGCTGGTTGGGCCGGATCCCGATGCCCTGCCCGACCGAGACTTCACCGCGGAGTCGTGGCAGTGCCGCGGCTGCCCGTTCCTGGCGGAGTGCCAGCCCGAGGCGGCAGAGACAAGCGCCAAGGAAGAGGAAGACCGTGAGGTCGAGGAGGTGAGCGACGACGACGTGCGGCAGGCGGTCGCAAACTACCTGTCAGCACGGGACGCGGTGCGCGGGCCGGAGCAGGCAAAGCGCGCCGCGCTCACCACGCTCAAGGCGTGGATGACGGGCCGGGATTCCGGCAAGGCGGAGATCGACGGACACACTGTCAGCCTCGTCCAGTCGCGGCGCTACGCCGTCGACCACAGGAAGCTCAACGCCCTGCTCGATCCCGAGACCCGCGCGGAGATCGTCACAGAGCACACTTCCGAGTACGTCCGCGTCAGCTAGCCGCCCTCGAATCGGAGGACGCGACACGGGGCTGTTCCTCAAACGAGAGCGGCCCCGCTTCTCCCTAAAGGGAGGCGCACACCGCGGTAAAGAGAAATCGCATCCAACTGCGAGAAGGAGACACAATGTCACGCACGATCAACCGCGTCGAACTGCTGGGCCGCGTGGGGGCAGAGCCCGAGATGCGCTACACGCCCAACGGCACTGGCGTCACGCATCTCAGGGTGGCCACCGACCGCCCCCGCCAGAACGGCGAGACAGAGACCGACTGGCACACCGTCACGGTGTGGGACAAGCTCGGCGAGGCCGTCAACCAGTACGTCGAGAAGGGTCAGCGCATCTACGTCGCGGGCCGTCTCGCCCAGAACTCCTACGAGGCGAAGGACGGGACACGCCGCTACTCCACCGAGATCTACGCCGCCGAGGTGGTCTTCCTCGACGGCGGCAACGGCAACGGCTCAGCCACCCACGAGTCTTCCGAGTACGAGGATGGCGTGGAGCCGGGCAGCTCACCCTTCTAGACGCATCGACCACACGGCGCTCGGCTCCGGCCGAACGCGACACGGGGCCGACTCCCTCTCTTGGGGAGTCGGCCCCGTCCTCGTTTATCGACACTTCAACTGGAGGCACAACTCATGCCACGGAAACGCGTTCTGGAGCCGTCGGAGCTGATCGACGCGCTCCGCGCGAACATGCAGCTACTCGCAGAACTCTCGGTCAGATACGAGGTGGGCACGAAGACCGCCAGTCAGGATAACTCCGGGGTCGTCATCTCCAGCCCCGCCGACGTGCACGCGGTGCTGCAGGACGAAATGGCCGACCTCGCACAGGAACAACTGCGCGTGTTGCTCCTCGACAAGAAAAACCACCTCGTGGGGCGGCGTGTCATCTACCAGGGCACGGTCAGCGAATGCAGAGTCCGGCCCGCCGAGGTGATCCGCCCCGCCGTCGTGGACGGCTTGCCAAACGTCATCGTCGTCCACAACCATCCCTCGGGCGACCCCACGCCGAGCCACGATGACATCAGGACTACGACGAGTCTCAACGATGCCTGCAAGCTGCTGGGCATCGACCTCCTCGACCACGTCGTCATCGGTGGCGATCACTTCGCGAGCCTCAAGGACCTCGGCCACATCAGCGACTGAGGCCTGACGCGGGCATGGATCCCGCGCCGGACAATCCCCTCCCTAAAGGAAAGGACACTCCAATGACCGTTCAGTCTGTAATGATCGACACCGAGTCGCTGTACACAATCAGCGCCGGGGGATACTCGGCGACGGTGGACGCCTTCGCCCGTGACCCAGACGCGGGGACGTTGTGGTTCGTGTCAATGGTCGGCGCCGAGAAGGAAGTCAAGTCCATCTGGGGCGCTCTGCTCAAACAGCCGCCCGATCCCGCTCACCTGGTTCGGGGCGTGGACGGCATGGCCATCTCCGGCGGCTACCACCGCTGCGCAATCCCGCCCAGCACCATCGGGACGTGGACGACGAAGATCCAGAAGTTGCCGTCGTCGGGTGGCTGGCACGCGCTCGTCTTCACTCGGGTCGCCGAATACGCCTTCGAACGCGACGACTTCCTCCTGCTCATGGAATCGGAGGAGGATGCTGCGGCTCTGCACTACCGCTTCCTCGACCGCCGGAGTCCTCTGCCATTGCACCACGATTGGGCCGGTTGGCTCTGGGAGCGCGGCAGACGCCGCAAGGAGATTGAGAAACTGGATTCCCAGGGCATCATCGCCTACCGGTGCTCCCCCGACTCCGAGGCGCTGAGGGAGGACCTCTCGATGGCGGTCGGCATGGGGGCGCTCACCCTCCCGAATGAGGGGGCCTCGGATGGATAAGACGCTCAAGAAGGCGAGGCGCGCGAGCGTCAAGCGCCGCCAGAAGAACGTCCGCGCTTGGAAGAACTTCGCCTTCGACGGCGGCATCTGCCCCTACTGCGGACACGACGGCGGCTCACACCTGACCGTCGCAATCCAGCCTCACTTCTACCGGCCCGCCACGCCGGAGGAATCCGGAGACGGTCGGGTCACGCTCTACACGCACCGGATTGGCCCGGACCGGGTCGTCCTCGTCAGGCGGATCACCGTCGCCCGCGATGCGGACATCGTCACGGCCTACTGCACGACCTGCGCCAACCGACTCAGGACGAGCCAGGCGCTCTGCTTCCAGCAGACTCACGGCGTCGGCGAGGTTGTCGGCGTCACCAACTAAGCCACGGATAAGAAAGGAGACTCAAATGCGACTTGCGGGATTGGCCAAGGGTGGCTTCTACCCAACACCGGACAGGGTTGTCGACATGATCGGCACGCTGATCCGTTCACCCTACGGCTACAACAGAAGGACGCCTGAGACCCTGAGGATTCTCGACCCTTGCTGCGGCGCAGGCGAGGCACTCGGGCGACTGACCGATCCGTTGCGGCGGAGCGGCAAGACGACGGTCGAGACATACGGCATCGAGCTCCACAAGGAGCGCGCCGAGGAAGCCGCCGAACGGCTCGATCACGTTCTCTCGTCGGACGCCTTTCAGACGTCCATCGCCAACGGAATGTTCGGCCTGCTGTTTCTCAATCCTCCGTATGACTGGCAGCAGGACGAGAACAAGCGCACCGAGCACGCCTTTCTCACCCATTGCACGCGATACCTCGTCGATGGCGGCGTGCTCGTCTTCATCGTGCCGCGGGCGCAGCTCGCCGTCTCCGCGCGGTACCTGTCGTCACATTACACCCGCGTCCGATGCTGGGCGTTCCCGGACCCGGAACGCGATGCCTTCGACCAAGTCGTGCTGATGGCCATCCGCCGCGCGGACCCCAGCCCCGACAGGTACACGGAGGCGCAGATCAGGGAATGGGCTGCGGGCGAACCGGAGGTGTTGCGATCGGTGGACTATCCGGCATTCAAGCCGCCAGTTACTGCGGCGGGAGACATCCTCTTCACGCGCAGGACGGTCGATTCCATAGCTGCCGCGACCGAGGCACGACGCACGGGGCTGTGGGTCAACCCGCAGATCACGGATGCGCTCTGGCCTGCGACGGAAGACCGCACCCGCCCGCTCATGCCGCTACGGCGCGGCCATATGGCGATGCTGGTGGCCGCAGGGTTCCTGAACAATCTCCAGCTCGAGGCCGACGGCAGGCGCATCCTCGTCAAGGGGCGCACGTCGAAGGAGATGGTCCTCGTGGACGACACGCCGGAGAAGGAGGTGTTCCGCGAGAGGATCAAGACGACCGTCGTCGCGCTCGGCCTCGACGACGGCGAGATCACGGACATCGCCGCCTAGTCTACCTCTCAGAGAGGCCGCATCGGGGACCCGTCGCCTCCCCCCACCAGGCGAAGGGACCTCGCCGATTCACCATAGCACCCAGAAGAAAGGAAGGACGCCAATGAACCTCGGCGAATTCATCGACACCTACAGGGACGCCATCGCTCAGCGCGTCGTCGAGTCCTACCCACCCCTGTACCGGCCGTCCGACGCAAGCGCCGTCCCCCTGCCCCAACTGCTCCGCACTCCGCTCGGCGCGCAGGCGGACGCGATTCGCGGGTCGGCGCTCTCGCTCAGGGCCAACCAGGGCACGGCCGTCGTCGGCGAGATGGGCACGGGCAAGACGTTCATCGCGACGGCCGCCGCGCACGCCGCCGGCTTCCGGCGCATCCTCGTCCTCGCTCCGCCCCACCTCACCGTGAAGTGGAAGAGGGAGGTCGAACAGACGATCCCAGACGCCAGAGCCGTCATCGTCAGCTCCATCACGGATCTCGACAACCTCCGCCGCGCAGTCACCCTCGGCCCGCTGTTCGCCATCATGTCCCGCGAGCGCGCCAAGCTCTCCTATCGGTGGCAGCCGGCCGTGGTGAACCGGTGGGCGGTTTCCGGCGGACGGTTGATTCGGCTGGAGGAGACGTTGGAACCGTTCCGCGTCCCCGCATGCCCCGACTGTGCGGCGCAGATCGTGGACGCCGACGGCGTGCCCCTTTCGCATGGGGATCTCGCCCGCCGCAAGCGGAAGTGCCCCGAATGCGGCCGCCCGCTCTGGCAGGCTGACAACTCCGGCCCGCGCCGCTACCCGCTCGCCGACTACGTCAAGAACCACATGCACGGGTTCTTCGACCTGCTCATCGGCGACGAGGTCCACGAATACAAGGGACGGGGCTCCGCGCAGGGCATCGCGGCGGGCGTGCTCGCCGACGCCTGCGGGCGGTCGCTCACCCTGACCGGAACGCTGCTCGGCGGGTACTCCTCCACCCTTTTCCACCTGCTGTACAGGTTCAGCCCGGCGATTCGAACGGAGTTCGGTCGGTCGGAGGAGGGGCGGTGGGTCAACCGCTACGGGTTCGTCGAGCACACCATCGGCAAGGACGACGACCGCTCGACGGAGGACGGACGCAACAGCCGTCGCCGCAAGTACCGCAAGACGGTGAAGGAGCGCCCCGGCCTCGCGCCGTCCGCGCTCTTCCACCTGATCGGCAACTCGGTCTTCCTGCGGCTGTCCGACGTGGCCTCCGGCCTGCCCGACTACGAGGAACAGGTCATGTTGACGGCGATGGACAGCGACGCCGACGCGACGGGCTTTTCCCAGAAGTCGGCCTACGAGAAGCTGTTCGAGAAGCTGCGGCATGCCATGGTCAAGGCACTGGCCGACGGCTCGCGTCGGCTGCTCTCCATCTACCTGCAGTCGCTCCTCGCCTACCCCGACGGCTGCACACGAGGCGAAACGGTGTTCGATCCCGACTCCGGTGAGCCGCTCATTCAGTTGCCGCCGTTGTCCGAGGACCACGTCTACCCGAAGGAGAAGGCGCTGCTCGATCTCGTGGCGGCGGAACGGTTGGCAGGACGCCGCGTCTTGGCCTACGCGACGCACACGGGAACCCGTGACATCACCGGTCGCATGGACGACATGCTCACGAGGCACGGGTTCAAGGTCGCCGTCATGAAGGCTGACGCGGTCACGCCGGAGAAACGCGAGGCGTGGGTCGCCGACAAGGTCAAGAAGGGCGTGGACGTCATCATCTGCCACCCTCGCCTCGTTCAGACCGGCCTCGACCTCGTGGACTTCCCTACCATCGTCTGGTACGAGACGGACTACTCCGTGTACACGATGCGACAGGCGTCACGGCGATCATGGCGGATCGGACAGACACGCCCCGTAAAGGTCATCTTCATGGCCTACCGGACCACCCTGCAGGCCGACGCTCTGAAGCTGGTGGCGCAGAAGCTCCAGTCGTCGCTGGCAGTCGAGGGAGAACTCCCCGAGGACGGGTTGGCGGCGTACGGTGACGATGGCGACGACCTCATGCTCGCCCTGGCTCGAAAGCTGGTCAACGGCGAGGAGGACGACGCGGCGGACACGGTGGAAGCAGCTTTCGCCCAAGCCCGCGCCGCCGAAACCGAATCGGAGTCCTACCTCGTCGACGACGGCTGGAAGGCGTCGGAGCCCATCACACCCTCCATCGTGGAAATCCATCCGGTGGCAGAGACCGAGCTCCCGCTTCAGTCCGCCGCCAACGCGGAGCCGGACGCCGACGAGCCGCAACGGTCGCTCTTCTCCTGGGCGGAGTTCCTGGCTGAGCCTGTCCAGCCGAAGCGACGCAAAGGGAAGCCCCGACCCACAAGCCTCTCGATGTTCGAGTGGGCGCTGCAGCAGGAGACGGTCGGCGCGGGACGCTAGACCGCCCAGAATCACGGGGGAGGCCGCCGCCACATGCGCGACGGCCTCCCCGCACGACAAGTCACGAATCGGCAACGCCGGAAGGAGAAGACCATGGCACGCGTGTTTGTGTACGACGATAGAGAGTTCCCGGACCCCGATCCCGAGATGACCGTCGACCAGGTGAAGGGAACGCTCGCCGATTTCTACGGCGAAATCGCAAACGCCTCGGTGAAGGAGACGAAGCGGGGCGACGACACCATCTACGAGTTCCAGCGGCGCGTGGGCACCAAGGGGTGCTCCACCCCGTAAGGAGGGCATCCGATGGACACCCGCACCTTTGCAGGGCTGCTGGCGGCGACCCCGCCAACGGCACTGCGCATCATCGAGCTCACGGCGGAGCTCACACGGCACGACGGCTCCCTCGATCTGGACGCCGCGGCGGCACGGCAGAAGGACGTCGACGCCGCCTCTGCCCAAGCCCAGGACTACGCCTCGACCACGGGGCGGCTCAAGGAGGCGCTGCGGTGGCATCTGCGGCCCCGGCGCTCCTGAGCGGACTCGCCCAGTCGCTCGTGCAGCGTCCGCCGTCGCTGCGGGAGCTTGTGACGATCGTTGGGTATGCCGAGGACTACACATGGTTCGCGGGGCTGGTGCGCCGCCTCTTTGCCGACGAGGCGGAGGCGGCGCTCTCGGCCCCCGACGCCCGCGAAAGGGTGCAGCGGTTCGCGCGGCTCGTCGGTGAGAAGCACTTTCCCCTTTACATGCCCGCGATCGAGTTCTGGGCCGAATCCGACGATGAGCCGCCCTGGAGTTGGATGCGGAGGGGCATCCCCTTCGACCTGATGGGCTTCGGCTACGAGGACATCCACGAATTGTGGAACAGCTACCGGGAAGGCATCTCGGCCCTGCTGCTGCTGGCGGAACCCCCGGAGTCCTTCTACGGGGACACCGACGAGATTCGGACGGCCTGGCTGGAATCGGCGGCCCAGCGCATCCCGCAATCGACCCTGGAGCGGATTCCCGAGGAAGGCATACCAATCGAGTCACTCGCCGAGGCGGTGAAGGATACCCGGTTCGAGGGGGCGGCGCAGGCCGCCTCATGGGTCTTCTCCGGGACCGGCAACTTCTTCCTCGACCACAACTACGAGGATGGCTCGTTTGACGGCTTTGCCGACCCTTGGGAGGATGAGGTCATCGCCATCGGCACGGAGGAGTGGCGGGAGGCCAGAACGCTGATGGACTCGGTGTGCTCCCTGGCCGACTGGCTGGAGGAGGACCTTCCCGGCCATTTCGCCGAGATGCTGGACATCGTCCTGCCCCGTATCCCGGAACAACCAGCTGAACAGGAGGAAAGCGACCATGACGACTGACGCGGAGAAGACCGAGTGGTCCCTGCCGGGATCGACGGACATGCCCAGGGACAGGCTGAACCTCCAGCTGGAGGTGTACGACGAGATCCTGCTGCTGAGGGGCTTCGAGGGCGACTCGACCTGGGTGAGGACGGTTTCGGCGGACGAGATCGCGAACGTCTTCATCCAACACCTGGGCTTCTCCTCGGGCCTGCTTCCTAAGGACGCCCTCTGGTGGAACCAGGGCGAGACGGGGCAGATGGTGGCCCTCTGGAGGCCGCCGCAGGTCTGGCCCGTGGCTCTGCAACGGGAAGCCTTCAAGCCCCCCGCACGGCTCCGACTTCCCATGCCGGGACTGGTCTTCGTCTGCTCGCCGGGGCGTGCGCCGTGGGTCTACGCCGCCCTGGAGCGGCCGACGCACCCGGATGACCGTCTCTACCGGATGCCCGCCTTCAACGTCTTCTCGGACGGGCGGGCCTGCCCGGGTAGCCACAAGTTCCCGGAGGAGGTCGGACTCATTCCGGAGTCCTTCTTCCAGTCCTACTTCTCAGCGACTGGGGACTACCGCAACCGCTCCAAGAAGCACCCCGACAACCTGCACACTCTATGGGAGGAGTTGGATGGAAAGACCGAGTACCCGGTTGAGGACCTCGTTTCCCAGTGCACGGTAGCTCAGGCCATTGCGGCCTCTCAGGGGAGGCGAGGTCATGGCTACCGATAAGGCCGGGCCCGGACCTGTCGGCTACCTCGTCAATCACAGAGACGGGCTGGCCGGCGTACAGGGCATCGGGTTCGATTACGCTCTAGGAGCGGGCGGCCTCTACGTCCAGTCCGAGAGCACCCACCTGACGGCGCGGGTGCTCGTCGCCCCCTGCACGGTGCGCGGCTTGGCGTCCGTCACCGAGAAGGTGGAACTTGCCCATGGCGCGATCCCGGTTCGGCTGTTCGAGGCAGGGCTGAGCTGGTTCATGGAGGACCCGGACACGGAACGGTTCTTCGCCGTGCGTTGGGACGGGCACACGTATCAGCTGGTCGTGCCGCCGCAGCTGGGGACTGCAACGTCCCTCGCATACGCGCGGCCCTCAGGGGTGATCGCGGAGTTCCACTCGCACGGACGCTCGCGTTCCTTCTTCTCGGCCACCGACGACCGAGACGAGCAGGGCTTCCGCGTGTACGGCGTCGTCGGACAGGAGCAGCGCCAGTACGGCGGCCATCGCCAAGATCACGCGAGGTAGAAGCCACACCGGAGACCGCATCGCGCCCCCCCGAGTATCGGTGGACATGCTGTTGGCTGTCATGTGGCCTTGTGTGCGCTGTCTCAGCATGGGGTTACATCCCTCATCGTGAAGGGTTGGAGGTGACGGGAAGGGTTGGAGGTGACACCCGCCGCCTGTGCGCTGCCCCGGGCTGGTATTTTGGATGAAGCGTCAAGCACCAACCCGGGGTTCCACTATTGATAGGGTGATCAGAGCCAATCAAGGCGCATATGAAACATTTTTCACGGGTTTTCCCTAGGGTTTTTAAGTTAAGTGAAAAGAGCTTAATGCCATGTGGTATTTGAGATGCAGAACCATATCATCTTTATTTGATATACCTCTGAACAAATACCTCTTACGAATAGTTCATCTATCATTCATCAGGGGGATTTATACCCTTCATAGCAGAGTTTATTTGACTCTCGACACTGATGCGCAATGGGCGTTAGGCTTGCAGGCGAATGGCAATGACATTACGCTCTGAATCGGTGAGTGCATTCACGCCAATGTCAGGGGAGCGTTTGAGCAGCGCGGGGCCGATGCCGGAGGCAAGGGAAATGGCACGCGGGCAAGGCGCGCGCGGCATTGCGGGGCGCGCTCGCGTGGTACGCAGGTGGATGAACCAGGCTTTCCGCGCCGATCCGGCGACGATGCTGTTTGCCGCTCGAGTCTCGGTCTGGATTCGCTGGCTCGTCTGTCTCATCGCATTGGCCGAGCTCGCTTACCGTCCCGGGCTCTGGCTCGCCACGGACCTGGAGTACCTGTTCCTTTTCCTGCTCGTGCCCCTGGTGGTCTTCAACGGCCTCGTCCACTACCGGCTCTTACGGCGCAGGCCGGTGACATGGCGCTGGCTGCTCTTCCTGAGCGCCATAGACGTCACGCTTATCACCGTCGCCGTGATTGTCGGCGGTGAATTTCATCACCTCGCGTACGTGACCTATTTCGCTGCCCTGGCGCTCTTCGCCGCCGTCTTTGTCTCACCGCGTGTCTGCCTGCTCTGGACGACGGCAGTGGCCGTCACCTATGCGGTTGTCAGCATCGTGGCCATCGGTCTCGATATGGAGGCCGGCCAGGAAAAGGCCCTATTGGCGAGGGTGGGGGCGATGTACTGTATAGTCCTGTGCGTCAGCCTAATCGGCCGGTTTGAACGCGCGCGGCTGAGGAAGGTGATGGAACGGGAGCGGGCACTACAGCGGAGCCGTGTGGAGCTCTCTCAGGCCATCCACGACACGGCCGCCCAGAACGCCTACATGGTCTCGATGGGAATACATCGGGCGGTGAAAATGGCCGACGATTCCGACGAGAAGCTGAAGTTGACCCTGGAGGCGACCTCCCGGCTGTCAAAGGCCACGGTATGGGAACTGAGGCGTCCCATCGACGAGGGGCGCCTGTTCGAGGGGAGGGAGCTGAGCCGGGTGCTCTGGTCTCACGCCGAGACGTTCGAGCAGGTCGCGTCGGTCCCCACGGAGGTGATCCTAAATGGGAAAGAGCCGCCTCTTGCGGTTGAAATCCGTTCCAGCCTCTTCTCCATCGCCCACAACGCGCTCACCAATGCATTCATCCACGCCGAGGCGAGCAAGGTGAAGGTGAGGCTGGATTTCGAGGATGACCGCATCCGGCTTTCCGTGTCCGATGATGGCATGGGCCTACCCGAGGATTACGCCGGACGCGGCCGGGGGTTCCTCGGAATGAGGACGGAGGCTGAACGGCTGGGCGGCAGGCTCATCGTGGAGTCGGTCGGCCCGGGCCAGGGGACGACAGTAATCTGTGAGACGCCATACGGCTGAATCAACGGGGAAATGAGATGTCTTCAACTGCACAGGTGAAGATCATGGTGGTAGACGACCATCCAATCATGAGGAACGGCCTGCGGGACGCCCTTGGCGACGAGCCGGACTTCGAGGTAGTCGGCATGGCCGCGGATGGGATTGAGGCGGTGCGTACGGCGCAGCGGGTTGAGCCGGACGTGATCGTCATGGACGTGATGATGCCCGACAAGGACGGCGTCGACGCTTGCCGGGAAATCATGGAGCTGCTGCCGAACGCAAAGGTGCTGATGCTCACAGCCTCGACCAGGGAGGATGCCGTGGTGGAGGCTGTGGCCGCCGGGGCGACGGGCTATCTGCAGAAGCACTCCCATCCCGAGGAACTTGTGGAGGCCGTTCGACAAGTGGCCAAAGGCCACTTGCACATACCGGACCATCACATAAAGAAAGTGTTCGCGTTAATCCGGGGAAATCAACAGGGCGCCTCTCGCCGCACCCTCACTAAGTTGACCGACCGGGAGTTAGAAATCCTCAAGATGTTCGCCAGTGGGAAGGCATACGCAGAAATCGCAGAGGCTCGGGGCAACAAGACAACGAGCGTAAGAAACGCGATCTACCGCATAGAGGAGAAATTGGGAGTCGATTCGAAACAGGAGATCGTCGTGTGGGCAGTGCGCAACGGGCTCCTGGATGACCAGCAATAGAGGTTAGCGAATCCTCATAAGAACTATCCTCTGCACTCCCTAAAGAAAGCCGCGGCGTCTTGCGCGTTGCCACTTGAGCAGGACATGAGCGTTTTGCCACGCGCAGGCGCCGCCTGAATATACTCCTCCGTTTCCAGTCAAAACGCCTCATTCAAAAGCCCTATAGGTGATGTTGCATATGACTCTTGATGGGGCCGTCCGCCGGGCTTAGTTTCTCTTTAGGAGGACATCAACATTCCCGACTCGGATACCCTCACGCCCAATTTAGGCGGCGCAGCGCAAGGGAGATTTCCGGTCAAGAAGTGGGCGAGTCCGGGCGCTCAAACGGCGACCGGCGGGACCTGAGCAGCGAGACGCACCCTGCGGCCAACATGTTGGCCATGCTTGCCGTTCTCTGTGAGTGAAGGGAATGGCCTCAAGTCAGATGGCCACTGGCTGAGACCACTCCGGAAAGGGAGATAAATGCGTCCCTCAAGAGCGGAGTTCGCATCAATAGGATGGTGGGCAACTGCCGCGTTAGTCTTGGTGTTGGTGGCCAGCCAAGCCTGCGGAGATTCCGTGCAACAGGGGCCGGAACAAAAATCCCCGGGCCAGAATCCTGCGCCCATACGCACGCCAGTAATCTCCCTTCTCGATTCGTCTCCCACACCGAAGCCGACGCCCACACCGCCATCAGCACCAACGCCCACACCGACCCAAATTCCCGGAAGGGCGTATCTTTACCAACTCGCGGAGGTCCCGGAGCACATGTCCTCAATGTACTGGGATTGGGACGAAAAAACAGGATTTAGGGAACTGGTCGTGGATCTGACCATTCACAATGACCTGGACAGCTTCTTCGGCGAACACGGCATTTATCTGATGGTCGTCCAGGGCCGGATATCGGAAATGACCTTTTACTTCGGATTCCAGACCGACGTGGCCGACCCAGATACCTGGGAAAGTCGAGGGAAGGGAGTCATTTTCAACCGATGGGGCACCCGGGACCTTGCCAATGTCCGTCTCGCCGAGGATGGCTACAGCCAGTCGTCCGGGCACGAGGGGAATTTCGTCGGAGCAAGAAGAGGTTACGACTGGGGGGCCGGTGCCTATCGCCTGCGCCTTGCGCCGGAAGGCGCAGATACCGACGGCGAGTGGTTCGGGCTCTCGGTTACTGAACTGGCTTCCGGCGCCACGACCTGGATCGGCGCCCTGAGATTCCCCTATCCTGACAGGGGGCTGAGAGCGACGATTAAGCACCACACCTACAGCACAATCGAAATCTATGGCTCACGGCCAATACGCCCGATAGATATTCCCGAATTCAGCGTCAGCATAGAGCCACCCAAGGGAGATGGACGGAGTGCCACTCACGGAGCAACAGTTTACTCGTTACGTCTCGGTCAAATCCTCAATACCGAAGCCAGATTCGACCATACGACTGGTACGGTTTTCCTACAGGCTGGCGGGCTTACACGGCGGAAAGCCGAGCCGGGAAAAATTAGATTCTAGGCACAAATGTCTACTGCTGCGCGCGATCGGTTGCCCGTGACAGCGGGGCCGGCCCCACAGCAAGTGGAGCGCAGCCTTACAGAGGCGCTTGCACCTGACCCGGGTTTTGACCTGGCGGGATACGTCGCGCTGCTACGAGCTGATTAGGGCTGTAAGAAAAGCCTCCTTAGCTCCCCTAATGCTCACCACTCAAACATGCGCTCAGTTCGCAATATTGACCCGTATCGCCCAACTTAGAGGTCTCGAACTCGGTAACCCTGGCGGATATTGTTGGGCCGGACCTGGTGAGAACACGGCCAATACCTGGACCGTCGCTCTCTGTGGCTCAGCTATCGATTCATCTCTACCATCAACAGGAAAGGTCGCAGTTCCGTACTGTCAGCGGTGCATATCCTTCCCCTATTCATTGCAGTCCTGAGAGAAACAAGGTATCCAGAGCCGCGATTGGTGGGGGCAACGCGATTCAGGTTCCGGCTTACACCGGAATGGCGGAGAGGGGGCCGGGCTGAGTGGAATGGGCAGGTTTGGCGTGGGACGCCCGGTAGGCGCGCCACGTTTTCGGGGGGGGGCATAGCCGTGGGTGTTCCGGATGGCGTGGTTGAGGTTCGAGTTCCAGCCTGTGAGGCGGCGTTCGCCGTCCACCACTTCGTAAAGCAGCAGCCATTCCCCATCGGTCAGAGTGCCGCCGTTGTCTTTGTAATCGGGAACAGCGCGGGCGGCTCCAGCTGGGGACGTTCGATGACGCTCTTGAGTACACTCGGCAGCCTTGGCCGTTACCCTGCTAACTTCCGCTAATACCCAGCAAGAATCTTTAGGCTCTGCCTCAAAAAGTCTTGACTGCGGGGCTGTCGTTATGACAAGTATCTCATGGTCTTGTTCGACCAGGCTGATTTGAAGGAGAATCGCCATGAAAGGCAAGCAGAAGAAGGAAGCCCAACAACAACCGGAACAGGGAACGACCGTTGCCCTGTATGCTCGCGTTTCCACGGAAAAGCAGGACGTCGATCTGTCTGTCGCCGCGCAATTGCGCGCTCTTCGCGACCACGCTGAGAAGAATGGCTACGCCGTCGTCGGCGAATACATCGATGAGGCGGAGAGCGGGCGCATAGCCGAGAGGCCGCAATTCCGCAGGATGATCACCGACGCCACCGGACCCAACGCGCCGTTCAGGGAAATCCTAGTCTGGAAGTTCTCCCGGTTCACTCGTAAACGCGAGCACGCAGTCGCGTTCAAGTCCATGCTCCGACGAAGGGGCATCAAGGTCGTTTCTATCACCGAGCACGCCGATGACACACCCACGGGCAAGCTCATGGAAGCCATCATCGAGAGCGTTGATGAGTTCTACTCCGAAAATCTCGCACAGGAAGTCCTCCGGGGCATGCGGGAAGCAGCATCCCGCGGGTTCTGGATGGGCAACTACGCCCCACTCGGCTATAAGAGGGTCCACATCGACGATGGTGGCAAGAAGCGCCCCAAGCTCGCTCTAAACGAATCGACCGCACCCACGGCACGCCATATCTTCGACCTGGCGCTCATGGGAAAGACGATTCTGGAGATTGCTAAAACACTGAACGCCGAGGGCTCGAAGGCGCCTAGGGGCGGAAAATGGAGCAAGACTAGCATCCAGAAGATCCTGGTGAACGAGGCCTATACGGGAACGCTGGTGTGGGGAGCCCACACGCGCGATGGATTGCCGCCTGTCAGGCTCGACAACGCAATCCCCGCCATCATAAGCAAACAGGAATTCGCCCGGGTAAAGAAGCTGTTGGCGTCCCGGTCATCGGAATTCATGCACCCATGGCGTGTCGTCAGTCCTTACCTGCTCAGCGGTATCCTAAAGTGCGAGGGCTGTGGCAAGCTGCTCAGCGCCCATGAATCGAAGGGAGGCCGCTACACCTACTATGTGTGCCAGTCGCTTCTAAAGGAGGGTAGCGGCAGTTGTGAAACTCCGCGCCTCAACTCCAAGAGGCTTGAGGGGCTCATCATCCAGACGATCAGGGAGAACATCCTCACCGAGTCAAACATTCACAGCCTTGTGCGAACGTTTGACGAAGAGATGGATGGCGCTGCCCGAGAGCACCGCAACCGGGTGGAGGCGATTGACGAGGAAATTGCTGAGGCGAACCGCAAGCTCGACCGCATCTGGCACTTGGTCGAGACGACTGATCTTGACATGGCTGACGCCGCGAGGCGCATCAAAGAGCACAAGAACGACATTGAACGACTCGAATTGGCTGCTGAGGACGCCCTAGGCGCGCTGGCCGAGAGACGAGCGATTCTGCAAAGGGTCGAAGTGATCGCAGATTATGCCAAGGAGATGGGCGAATTCCTTCGGACCAGCGAGCTCACAGAGACTCGCGCATTCATCCGATCATTCGTCAAAGAGATCCGTGTCAAGCCGGGCCTGGCGAGCATTTTCTACACGATTCCTATGCCTGCCGACAGCCCCATAAACGACGTGGACACGCAGGAAATGGCCCTTCCGGGACACGTTATGAACAAGATACGCGTTGGTGCCCCCAAGGGGACTCGAACCCCTGTCGGCGGCTTGAAGGGCCGCAGTCCTAGGCCACTAGACGATGGGGGCGTGACACCTTCGCCTCTTCCACTATAGCCGTAACACCCTCTTCCTGTGACATACCTGTAACCTATCCTGTCAGCGCCATAGCGTAACAGACCGTGCCCTATTGGCTGCCCTCGCCATCCTTGCGGCATCCTCGATAATGGATACATGAAGAATCGCCCTATAACGGTCTTTCTGAACTCGCTTGGCATCTCCGGGGCGGAGCAGCAAGCGATTGCGCGCGCAGTCTTGGAGGATGCAGGGTTCACGCGCCCCGGAAGGACGAACATGGCCGTCCACAAGGAGCCGGACGCTGGGGAAGCTCTGGAGAGACGGCTGGCATCTCACTGCGCGAATCAGGGGTGTCAGGAAACGCTGCATGAGCAGGAGCGCCAAATCGCTGAGTCCCGCGCCCTGATCCTGGTGGAGCGGGACGCCTGCGAGGTGTGCGGCGGCTCGGCCGATCGTCGCGCCTTAAATGAGATGGCCACAGCAATGAAGGGAGCCGGACTCTCGCGTGCAGTCGTGGTCGGGGGCACCAATCCGAAATGGGCGCGGATACGCCAGATTGCGCCACGATCGGTTGAATGGCGATTCGTCAACGGGCTTGGCAACGCCAATCAGCGAGATGCAGCAAGCGATCTGAAATGGGGCGATGTCATCCTCATTTGGGCAGGCACTCCCGCACAACACCGTGTGACGAATCTCTACGCGGGACCGCGCACGATTACGGTGCCGACAACCGGAATCGCTTCCTTGGCACGGGAAGCCACCAGATTCGCCATTGGCCGAGGCGAGCGGAGCGCCAGCAAGACGAGCTGACCCTTCGCATCTGGAATCAGTCAGCGGAAGTAGGCCTGATTCCCGACCGCAAAACCAAGCGACTCTGCAAGGCCGGCGTTAATCTCCAGCGCGTACTGCGCAGGCGCGGCACTCGGATAATGCCTAAGTTCAGAATCCGGAACTCCCGGCTGTGGAACCATCGTTTGGATGTCTACCACTACCCCAGCGGAATCCATGTAGAGGATGTCCAGGGAGATCAAGGTGTTCTTCATCCAGAAGTTGAGATGCGATTCCTGTGGAAAGACGAACAGCATCCCCGCGTTTTCAGCAAGGCTTTCACGATGCATCAGTCCGCGCGCCCGTTCAGCCGGAGTGGCCGCGATCTCCAGTACAAAGGCATGACCCTTTAAGGACATCTCCCAGACTGATGCCGGATCCTTTACATCCTCAATAGCCAAAAATCCTTGCTCAAGCGGTGATGGTGTAGGAATCGCAGTGAGGGTTGGAGTTGGAGAGGGTGCCAAAGTGGGAGTTGGTGGGAGAACACGAATATCTGGACGCGGGGAATCCGGGGACGGCAGAGACGTTGAATCGCTAATTGAGCTGCACGCCTCGAGAGTTAGTACAGCGAAGACCGCAATGACGCCAAGAACGGCAACTGAACGAATACCCATTAAGCCAAGGATACAGAACTCATTTGGTAGAATTGAGTCAGGATTCGTTCACTCCATTCCCCGATTGTGGATAAGTTCTAGGCCAGCGTAGCTCAGGGGTAGAGCAGCGGTTTCGTAAACCGCAGGCCATCGGTTCAAATCCGATCGCTGGCTCCACACAACAAAGAAAGCGAGCCGCGCTGTACGTGCGGCTCGCCCGCTTTACTCCTCTCCAATCCTTCCTAACAACAATGGGCTAGTGCTAAGCTCTTCGGCTCCGCCGCAATGAATCCGTGCTGAATAGTGCGTGTGCTAGAGTACGGTCTTAGTTAGTTAGGGTATTGCCGCGCATATTGGTTCTGTTGAAGAGATCAGCCCATATTGAGGCACACGGGGGAGATGGGTCATTGAGTAACGATGACAGCGATATGGGAACATCCACCGAGGGACATACCGCAACTGAGGGGGGGACAGGCGGCAAAAGGCGTGCGATCTCATCGGTAGAACAACACATTCAGAGGCGCGTCATGGATGGCCTCTTTGAACTTGTCCCGTTACTTGTCACAATCGGCGTCGTTGCATTCCTTGTGGGCTATGCGGATACCCTGATCAGACCCCTCATCCGACTATTGGATCTACCGACGCTCGACATCACAATCCGAGGGACAGACATCAGCCTCGGCCTTGATTTCTGGGGAGTTGGCGCGATTGTCTTGCTGCTCCTTTTCTACGTGGTTGGCCATCTGATTTCATTCACGGCCGGCCGGAAAATCATGGACGGCTTCAGCGCGGTTCTAGCCGCGCTGCCCGTTGTAAGGGTCGTCTTCGGTGTGATGAAGCAAGCGATGGCTTCCATCAGCAGCACGAAGACGAATTTCAGTCGCGTCGTCTTTATCGAATGGCCTCGTGAGGGGATGATGGCACTTGGTTTTGTCACCGGACGCATCTATGACCCGGAGACTCACACCTCAATGGTCACCGTCTATGTTCCAACGATTCCCAACCCCACTTCCGGTAATATGGCGTTCGTCTTTGAAGACGATGTCATCGAAACGAATCTCAATCCCGATGACGCGATGAAATTGGTCTTCTCCGGCGGCATTGTGCTCCCGCCTACGGTGAACTTGGCCCGTCTCCCCAGTGACCTGGAGGAACACCGTGTGTCTGACCTTGTTGGAACATTCAAGACAGCATCCGGTTCAGTGAGGGCTCACGATTGGGGCTCACCCGCAGTTTCTCAAGAAACAAAGCCTAAGTCCTAACGGGCAGCAAGCCGCAATAGCTTGAGGGCGACATTGACCGGAACGAACGCGAGTTTAGTCGTCCGGGGCAGTGACGGTTTCCGCCTGCTGGGGAGCACCTCCCTGCATTTCAGCCATTTCTTCCGCCGTGAGATCCTTCGCCGATTGCAGCGGGATATCAATGTACATCTCCGTAAACTCATTCGGCACTGATTCCACCGAGATGGATCCACCATGCCGCCGGACGATGTCATTGGATATTGCGAGGCCGAGGCCGGTCCCTTTCTCGGGAGGCTTTGTGGTGAAGAATGGATTGAATATCTTTTCCTTCACCTCGTCCGGCATTCCAACCCCGTTATCACGAATCGTGACACGAATCTTGTCCTCTTCACGGCGCGTCTTTAGCCACACCATCGGCGTGTACTCTTTATCCCGGCCTTCGGCGGCCAAGTTCTTGCGACGAAGATCCGTGGCATAGCACGCGTTGGCTACCATATTGAGGAAGACACGCCCCAACTCTTGCGGTATCACTTCCACTGTGCCGATGTTGGGATCGTAGTCCTCTTCCGTCGTCAGGTTGAAGTCGGCGTCAGTCGCGCGCTGGCTGTGATAGGCGAGACGATACTGTTGGTCGACAAGGATGTTCATGTCGACCTGTTCCCACTCACCAGTATCACGGCCGATCTGGAGCATGTCATGCACAATTCGATTGGCCCTGTCGCCATGGGACTTGATGCGGCCGAGGTTGTCATGAAGGTCACCCACAACTTCATCGACATACGATCGCTGATCGTCTGACAACTCAAATTTTGGATCTTCAAGGATTTCCTTGAGTTCATCAACGAGTTCCTGCGACGCTTCAGAAAAGTTGTTCATAAAGTTGAGCGGATTGCGGATTTCGTGGGCGACGCCAGCGGTCAACTCACCCAGCGCGGCCAGTTTCTCCCTTAGAACGATCTGCCCTTGCGCCTGCCGCAATTCACCCAGGACCCCCTCAAGTTCTTCATTCTTGTCCTGCAATTCATTGGCGAGCTGCTCAACAAGGTTCAGGCGTTGAACCTCCAGCGCGTGCCTCCGGAAAACTTCAAGCGCGGACGCCATAACGGCGACCTCATCCTGTCCGCCGATGTCAACTTCTGATTCCAGATCACCCTCAGCCATGCTCTGCATGCGGTTGGATAGAGTATTCAGGCGCCGAAGCAAGATGCGACCGATGAATAGCCAGATCACCAGAAGCGCGCCAACCACGCTCAGTGCCGTAATCACAACCAACAGGATCCGCCCAGTGCGAATTGCCTGAGCAGAGGCTGCCGTAGCCGTCACGGTTCCTTCTTGTGACGCTATGACGAGGCCGTCCACTTCAGCCAACAACTCAATTGAAAGGGCACGGTTACTTTCAAGGAGTTGTCGCTGAGCATTTGCAATTTGGAGTGATTGCTGTACGACGTCATAGATTCCGTTCTCGCTGAGACCCAACGCAAAGAACTCGTTCAAGATAGGTTGGGCCTGTTCGTGGATCTCCGTACCCAAGAGGAAATCCATGTTGCGCTCAATCCTGCTCATCGCAGCCTCAAACTCGTCTCTCAGAGAATTCACAAGCCTGGGGTCAGTTGCGGTGAACGCGCTAGCCAACTGTTCGCCACCAATCTTGACTTCCGATTGAATTTCAACAAGGCGCCGATATCTCTCAACCTGCTCCTCAGAAAAGTGTTCAAGTCTTTGGACTTGATTCTGATCAATGCCAGGAAAGCCCGTCATGATAAAAAAGAACTGGTCGTCTATGGCCGGGACGAGAACACTGTTGAGCTCGGTACCAAGATTGGCGAGTTGGATTTGGTGAGTACTGCGCAGATCAATTAATTCAAATGTGCCGTCGGTTTGCGCAGCAATGGAGTCGATGTTTGAGAGGAGGGTATTTGCGTAATCCCTGATGACGCGGATGCGCTCAGGGTCAACACCAGGCTGAGCCTCCAGAGCCGCCATCTGTCCCTCGAATTCATCATAGGCAGAGTCAATTTCCCCAACGACCCTTAGGAATTCCTGCCTGTTGTCCGCCGCTGTCAGGCTTGGCGCGGCGGCGACGAGAGTCTGTCCGTATTGAGCGATACCGAATGCGGACGCCAGTTCCGGCACGCTACCTTCATTCACTTGATCCTGAGCATCGTTGATGCTGTTGAATGAGAACCACGCCACCAAGCTGGCCAACAAGGTGAGCATAACTGCGCCGCCGATACTGAGATACAGTTGCGTCGAAATGCGAATGCGCCCCAGGATCCTTCCCCAAATCCCGCTCACGGGCGGGGCATGCCATTCTTCTGACCCAGTGTCCTGTCCGCCAGCGTCACCCGGGGTTGACTGCGCTGAACTCCCAGGTAGCAATCCGCGAATTGTTCTGACCAACGGAATCTTCATGATGCTGACTCCACCAGCGTTTCAACGGGGTGATAAGCACCATCAGCGCCGATCACGGTGAGGTAAACGGCATCCGAACCCTGGTTATCATTCTCCCCGTACTGCAGCCTGAACCCGTCGATATTGAGTAATTGGGCGTTCTGCAATGAACGCAGAAAGCATTCCCGATTCAGTTCCTCGCGGCAAGCCGCAATGCCAACAGCAGCAAGCCTGCCTGCAATGTACCCTTCAAGCGAATAGAAATTCGCCTCTGCATTCTCGTCGTAAGCGCGCAGCGCATTCTCAAAAGTCAACACTATCTGTTCAGTTTCCGCGGTTACCAGGGGCATGACCTGTGTCGCATACACTCCTGCGCCACCGTTCCCCAACTGTTCCAACAGATGTCTGTTACCTGCCACAGAGACCGTGTAGAACTGCGTATGCAGACCAGTGCGGTTGGCCCACTTGATCATGGTCACAACAGGTTCAAACGTGCCAATCAGCAGTACCGCCTCCGGGTGGGCCGGCGCAATATCCAGTAACGCTGACTTAATGGCATTTGTATCCGGAGTATAGAGGCCCACTGCGATGGGTTCCATATCGTGCGTTCTCAGTGCCTGGCGCGCCCCAGCGTAACCACTCCGTCCGAAGGCATCATCCTGATAAAGCAGGGCAATGCGTGTTACCTCCCGCCTGTGAACGAGATAGTCGACGACTGCCTGCGTTTCCTGTTTGTAGGAAGCGCGGAGGTTAATGACATTGTCCAGCGCACCCTCACGCAGGAATTCTGCGCCCGTATATGGGGCAATAACCGGTATTCCCTCTTCGACCGTTACCGGCAAAACCGCGCGGACTGTTGGGGTACCGGACGAACCGAGA
The DNA here is from genome assembly GCA_009841045.1 of Dehalococcoidia bacterium. Taxonomy (GTDB): domain Bacteria; phylum Chloroflexota; class Dehalococcoidia; order UBA6926; family UBA6926; genus VXMO01. Next base: position 9,137 of record VXMO01000035.1, on the reverse strand, counting down.
ATAGCAAAGATTTGGTCCTGTTCGATGAACCGGTCTATATTTCTGAGCGCCTTTGCCGGATCGTAGTCGTCATCCAGCGTGATGAGGCTAAGCTTACGTCCGTTCACTCCACCCCGAGAGTTAATCTCGTTGAAAGCAGCTTCAATTCCAATTTGCAGGCCCGTTCCAATCTCGTTGAATCGGACAGATTGTCCGAACACGACTTGATCACTTGTAACGCCCGGCGTCTCCATAGTCTGATCCAACGTTGTATCAGGCTCGGGAGTCGGAACCTCATCCTCTCCGGGTAGGCTAATTTCCGGCAGGCAACCAATCAACAACGCTACGGCCCCGACAGATACGGCAAACACTACTCGGGCCAGCTTGGGCTTCAGCATTCCAGCCTCGCCGCTACAATTTGGCGACCAACTTCATCCTGTTCTTGTTGTCTGCCCGAACGTAGGAAACGTCGTCCATGATTGTTCGGACGATGTGGATACCCCATCCTCCGATTCGCCGATCCATCATTGGACCTTCAAGGTCGGGGTGAGGCGCATCATTGATTGGGTTGAAAGGTCGCCCGTCATCCACAATCTCTATCGTAACTTTGGCGTCCTCTGTCTTTACGGACAAGTCGATATAGTGAATTTCTTCATCAGTGTACCCGTAGTTCATGATATTGAGGGTTAGCTCTTCAAGAACAAGGTTGATCTTGTAGGTCAGCTCAAGCGGCCACCCGCTCTCTTCACCGAGCTCTTCTATGGCGGCAGTGATCCGATCCAACTCATCGTGCTTGGACTCAATGGTCATGGAGATGTCCACAGTGTCGTCCTAGTCGTCCCTGCGCAAAACGAGACAGGTGATGTCATCATGCTGTGCCGCGGTCCCTGCAAACTCCTTAATCACATCAATAACAGCAAGAGCCGTGCTTTCTGGGTCTTTGGGCGGCGATTGGGCAAAGTGATCACGAACTCTCTGTATGCCCATCGGTTCCTGGGCCTCGTTCATGGCCTCGGTCACGCCGTCCGTCACGAAAATAACGCTGTCACCGGGCGCAAGGTCCACACTGTTTTCCATATACTCATATTCCGGCGCAACACCCAGAACGATCCCCTGGGTTAGAGGCAGTTCTTCCGATGAGCCGTCCGCACGGACGAGCACGGGGGGATTCTCCCCACCACTGGCATAGGTCAGTCGACCGGACCGGGGATCAAAGACGGAGTAGAGAACCGTAACGAACATGCCCGTTTCATTGTCTTCTACCAGGAGGCTATTGACCTCGGTCAGGACTTCACCGGGATGTCCTTTGCCCACCGCAGCGCCCTTGAGCAAGGTGCGCGAGGACATCATAAATAGTCCTGCGGCGACCCCCTTGTCAGACACATCTGCCACAACAAGTCCGATGCGATCAAACTGGAGGCGCATCAAGTCGAAGAAATCCCCACCAATGTTCCTCGCCGGCCGCATGGTGCCATAGACCGAATATCCGGCACCGGTTGGGAAAACGGTCGGCAAGATAGACTGCTGCATGTTCTTGGCGACATCCAACTCATTCTGGATGGCAACAAGACGATCCCGCACACTAAGGGCGTCTCGTAATTCTTGGATATGCCGCAAGGTTCGATCAATAGTGACTCGCAGATCGTCAAAGTCTACTGGTTTGGTGATAAAGTCGAACGCCCCACGATTCATCGCAGTTCGAATATTCTGCATGTCTCCATAAGCGGAGATGATGACGGAGCGGACATTGGGCTTTGCTTTCGGAATCTCCTGGAGGAGGGTGAGCCCGTCCATCTGGGGCATGTTGATGTCGGACAACACCATATCGATGTCGTCGTCGTCTTCTAGTTCTTTAAGGGCTTCTACGCCATTGTGGGCGAATACGAAGCTATACCGACCGGATCGGATCTCCCGACGCATACGTTGACGGACGAGCGGTTCAAGATCAGGCTCATCATCAACGACGAGAATTTTGTAACCTTGTTGATCGTCCTGCAGTTCTTCAGTCTGCTCGGTGTTTTCGCTGGAAACGTCAGTGGTCATGAGCCTCCCTCAAGGAGCTCCCAGTGAACTGAGAACAGGCCGGACCATCAGTTGAATGGGCCCGTGGCCCCACCCAATTCACTTTGAGATAGCTGCGGCTGCCTCAGCTCGAGTCTCGTGGATCGCGATGATGTTGTCGAATCCACTAATCTTGAAAACCTCGCGAATGGGCTCTGTCAGTGAGCACAAGGCCAATTGTCCGCCTTGACGCTGAAGAGTCTTCGCCGTCAGCAAGATCACGCGCATCCCTGCACTGCTGATATACGACACATTCTCGAAGTCGATAATCAGAGCCTTGTCTTCAGGTTGAATTACCTTCTCCAGCGCAGCCTGGAATTCCTGCGCGCTTCCGCTGTCTATCCTACCCTCCGTCTTGGCGACGACGGTTACCTGGTCCCTTTCAGCATCGACTTTCAACACGGTAACCTCCCACGGTACCCATATGGATTATCGGTAGTATGCCATACCGCAGACTACTCGACTAGCAATCCTCCCATCTATGTCTCTCCTCCCTACCACTGAGAGCTAATAATGCCGTTAGTTGAGGCTTGCTGCAAATCGATAGGCCTCGGATTCGCCCGACAGGTTGAAACTGTCGCATAATGAACAAACCGGTTTCATGCCGAAGTGGCGGAATGGCAGACGCGACGGTCTCAAACACCGTTGGGGGCAACCCCGTGTCGGTTCGACTCCGACCTTCGGCACCAATTGAGACGGTCTGCGCGTGCCACCTTTCCGCTCTCAGAGTGAATGGGCACGGCGCGCCGGCTTTGCCCGGTGGTGCAGCGGTAGCACAGGGGACTTTGGATCCTCTGACCCAGGTTCGAATCCTGGCCGGGCAGCCATAGAGACCACTGGAGCACGGGAGGTTCGGCATTACTTCAGAGCAGGGTCCCGGGCGGCTATGGGCACTGGTGACGGGCGGAGCGGGGTTCATCGGTTCGCATTTGGTCAAGCGACTCCTCAGCGACGGCTGGCACGTCACTGTCGTTGACGATCTATCATCCTCGTTGAGCAATGCCAAAGTAGAACCCACCGCCCCCGTATACAAACTGGATATCGCCGAACCTGCCCTCGCGGATGTCTTTTCGGAACACCCACCGGAGATTGTCTTTCATCTCGCCGCGCAGGTTTCAGTTACGCGCTCGATGCGGGAGCCGGAGCTGGACATTCATACCAACATCGTTGGCGGCATCAACCTTCTCCAACAATGTGTTCGTTTTGGCGTTAAGCGCGTCATCTTGTTTTCGACGGGAGGAGCTCTCTATGGCGACCCTGATTACCTGCCCTGCGATGAGGCCCACCCCATCAAGCCGCTCTCCATTTATGGGGCGAGTAAACACGCGCTGGAGCAATACACGCGCATCATCGCTGAGACTAACGACATTGAATACACGATTCTGCGCCCCGGAAACGTTTACGGCCCAGGACAGGATCCGCAGGGTGAGGCAGGCGTCGTTGCAATCTTTGGCTCTAGAATGCTCGCCGGTCAGGAAGTCACCATTCACGGAGACGGAGAGCAGGCGAAGGATTATGTGTACGTCGACGATGTAGTTGCTGCAGGTGTTGCCGCCGCACGACCTGACGTGCCGGAGGGAGGCGTCTATAACATCGGGAGTGGCACGCCGACGTCCGTCAATGAGATTTTCTCCCTACTGGCCAAGGAAACCGGGTACAGTCGCGCGCCCATCCACGCGTCCGGACGGCCGGGCGACGTGCGCCGGATCTACTTGGATACCTCAAGAGCGCAGCATGAGCTCGGCTGGGTGCCGGAGATCGACCTAAGTGAGGGCATCGCTCGAACCGTTGCCGCCCTGCGCCAGGCAAACGGCATGGCAGCCTATTAGATGTGCCCTGCTATCACTACCCTGTCTTTCCTGAGCAAGCGGGAAGCTATATCGTGAATCAAACACAGCGGCCTTGATCTCCGTCGCGTTCGAAACTTGAGTACTTCTACTGACATGTCCTCATCCATCCCGCCGGCCGGGCAGCCTTCTGCCCTTTTGCAGAAGCTGCACGATGGCGAGTTTGTGACGACGGTGGAGGTTCATCCGCCGCGGGGATTTTTGTTTGAGCGCACTTTGGGCAGCCTTAAGGCACTTATGGAAAGAGTTTATGTCGACGCGTTCAACGCGACCGACGTGCCATTGGCGCAGGCGCGCATGAGCGCGGTCGCGCTGAGCGTTCTTCTGCAGCGGCAGACAGGAGTTGAGGCCATTCTGCACACAGGCACCCGCAATCGGAACGTCCTCAGCCTGCACTCCGACCTTATCGGGGCGCATGCCCTGAATGTGCGCAACGTGTTCGTGTTTCACGGAGACAATCCGTCAATCGGCGACTATCCCAACGCGAGCAGCCTCTCCGATGTCACGTCTTCCCAGTTGATCAGCGCGCTCAGCCGGATGAACGCCGGGGAGGAGGTTGCGGGGCACACGCTACCGGAGCCCACGTCATTCGCGATCGCCTGCGCCCTCAGCCCCAACGCGCCTCACATCGACGAAGAGATTGCGAGCCTGGAGCGCAAGGTTGAGGCGGGAGCGCATTACATCATGACGCAGACGGTTTTTGACGCTGCGCCGGTGCGCCGATTGCATGATCTGCTCGGCGGTTTTCCTCTCCCGGTCGTACTCGGGGTGCTGCCGCTGCAGAGCGCGCGCCACGCGGAGTTTCTCCACAATAACGTGCCCGGCATGGTGATTCCCGAGGCGATACGGAATCGGCTGCACGCGGCGGGGGACAATGCTCGCGCAGAGGGGGCGGCTATTGCCCGTGAACTTATCGAGGAAACGCGCGAAATGATTGCGGGCGTCTATATGATCCCGTCATTCGGACGGTATGACGTGGTGGCGGACGTCCTAGCGGACGACTAATCGGTCACAGGTGCATGAGCGTGTGGACGGGATAGTCGCCCAGGAGGCCACGCCCCGATAGCTCGGCGAGTTCAATCAGGACTGTTGCCCCGACCGTGGTCCCGCCCGCCTTGTGGACAAGATCCTCGGCGGCTTTCAGCGTCCCGCCCGTCGCGAGCAGATCGTCCACCAAGACGGCGCGCTGTCCCGGTTGAATGCCGTCCTCATGTATCTCAACCGTGGCCGATCCATATTCCAGCGCGTATTCGATGCTGACCGTTTTATAGGGGAGCTTGCCGATCTTACGAACGGGAATCAGGGGCAGGTCCAACGCCCGGGCCATCGGCGCGCCGAAGAGGTAACCACGCGCCTCAACCGCGACAACAACATCCGGCGCCACGGTTGCGGCGTCCTGCGTCATCCTGTCGATTGCCCACGCGAAGGCGTCCGGGTCGAGCAGGAGCGGTGTTATATCACGAAAGAGGATGCCCTCCTCAGGAAAGTCCGGTATCTCTCGGATAAGGTGTTCGTAGTTCGGCATGTCGTACCCGTTCGGTGTGTATCATCCATCGTGTCACGTGTACTGCCGCGGGCACAAGGGAAATCGGAGGACCAATGACCAGTTCATCACCTGGCGCAACGGACAAGACGTGGGAATGCGTTGTGCTTGCAGCAGGCAGGGGATCACGGATGGGGACTGCCCTGCCAAAGCCCCTCCACAAGGTGGGCGGGACGGCTATGATCCAACGCGTTCTGGACGCCGTCGCGGGCACGGGCATAGGCGACACGACAGTTGTGCGAGACGAGTCAGGGGCGATCCCGGAGGCGCTAGGGCTTGTTTTTCGTTACATAACGCAAATGGCACCCGACGGGACAGGCGGAGCGATTAGAGCCTATCTTGCTGATACCAAAGCTACTACATCCCATCTACTGGTGATTAACGGTGATTTGCCTCTGATTACTGATTTTTCCTTGCGTAGGATTGTCGAGGCGCATGAATCAAGGCCCGATATTGCTGTTACGTTTTTCACAATGCAGGCATCAAAAAGCGCGAGTTACGGGCAGATAAGGCGATTTAAGGACGGAAAAGTGGCCGAAATCGTCGAATCCGGTGATTTTGGATTTAAGGTCGCTTCAACAGAGGGGAACGCCGGGGTCTACGCATTCGATCTTGCGTGGGCGCGGTCGGCGGTGGAGCGCCTGCCCCTGCATGACAACGGGGAGTATTACATCACGGACCTTGTCAAGTTGGCGGTGGCAGACGGGCGCGGTGTTGAGACGCTGGAGATCGATGCGGAGGAGGCGATTGGGGTGAACACGCTGGTGGACCTTGCGGAGGCGGAGCAGGTGGCGCGTCGGCGGACGCTGGAGGCGCTGATGCTGTCGGGCGTGACGATCATCGATCCGGCTTCAACGTATATCGACACGGCGGTAACGATTGCGGCGGACACGGTGGTTCGGCCAAACACGTCTATCACGGGAGCAACGGCGATCGGGGCGGGGTGCGAGATCGGGCCGGACGCGCACATCGTCGATTCGTCGATCGGGGTTCGGTGCGTCGTGCGGGGGTCGTGGTTGGATGAGGTGACGCTGGAGGACGGGGTTTCGGTGGGGCCGTTCGCGCGGCTACGGCCGGGGACGCATATCGGCACTGAGGCGCACATAGGCAGCTTTGGGGAGATCAAGGCGAGTCGGATTGGGAGTCGGACGGCGATGGGTCATTTCGGGTACGTAGGCGATGCCGAGATCGGGGAGGACGTGAACATCGGCGCGGGGGCGGTCACGTGCAACTTCGACGGACAGGACAAGCATCGGACCGTCGTTGGTGACGGGGCGTTCATCGGGAGCGGCTCAATGCTGGTTGCGCCGGTTGAGATCGGGGACAAGGCTTACACGGCGGCGGGATCGGTGGTGACGCGGAATGTAGCGTCGGGGACGACGGTGGCGGGCGTTCCGGCGGAGTATATGGGGGGGTGAGGGGGCAAGTGTGACGCTTGACGTACAGCGTACATATCGATACGCTGGGCTGGCATGATTCTGAGCTATCGGGACCGTCGAACTGAGCGGTTCGCCGCGGGAGAGTTTGTACGGGAGTTCCAGTCATTCGAGACGCAGGCGGAAAGACGGCTGGCGATCCTGAATGCGGCACCATCATTGCACACACTGGCCGAGTTGCCTGGGAATCGATTGGAGGCTTTGCGCGGAGACCGCGAGGGGCAGTATTCGATACGGATCAACCGGCGATGGCGCATCTGCTTTTCCTGGCCGGATGGCCCCGGGCCGACGGACGTGGAGATTGTGGATTATCACTCATGAAGGGAGGGAGTTGTGACGTTCAGGCGGGTTGTTCATCCGGGTGACATTCTCAGGGATGAGTTGGCGGAGATTGGGATTACGCCGACGGCGTTCGCGCGAGACATCGACGTGCCGCCGAATCGGGTGAGCCAGATTATCGCGGGCAAGCGTTCAATCACGGGCGACACCGCCTTGCGTTTCGGCCACTGGTTTGGTGTGGAGCCGCAATTCTGGTTGAATCTACAGTCGCAGTACGATCTTGCGCTTGCAGAACGCGAGGCAGGGGAGAAGGTGCGAGAGTTGCCCACGGCGGGGGGACGGTAAGGGGGCTTCGATATCTCAGAGGTCGATAGAACCAACTTCCCGACTCTTAGTGGAAATTGTCACAGTGTCCTCGCTGCTTCCAATGCCACTACGGTATGCCAGCATTGGGACCAAAGTCCGGGCGTGGACATCGCAAGCTATACCGGTAACACCAGCGATGGCAAGCAGCATTACGCGGTGAAGGTCGCGCTCGGAGAGGACGAGGCTACCAAGATCGCAGAAGCAAAGAGGCTGCTGATGGCTCAGCAGCCGGACTTTTTTACCGACGCCAATCTGGTGGTCACGTCTGCTCCACACGACTTCGAAGAGCTATGGCGCTGGTCCCTGATACTCGAACGCTTCGCAAACAGTTCCGGTAACACGCTTGGCATCGCCCAAGTTGACTTGGGCTTCAATTGGCTGGGAGGACTTGGCCAAGACAGGAAGTATGTCTTCCCGTTGGAGGATGCCCCCAATCTCGACGACTACAGACGGGAAAATGGCGGCTTCACCGATGGGTCAAGGACGAGGCTCATTATCCAGGTGGCCACGTTTGAGTTCGATAAGACTGTCGCTGCATTGCCCCGGCTACTGAAGCAGCTGAAGATTCCTGAATCCGCTGTGGGGCTGATCTACGAAGTGCAAGACCACTTCTATCAGGTGGTTCATCAGCTCGGTAGGGGGTAATCCCGATGGGTTCTTCGGCTGCGCTCAGAATGACATGAGGCGGCGCTGCGCGCCGCACTGGATTCCCGCTTTCGCGGGAATGACGGCGGGGTGTTCCCCGTTCGGGAGCCCCCTTCGACAGGCTCAGGGCGAACGGGGATCTTTCGACGGGTCGGGGTGAGCGGGGAGTCCCGATAGATTCCTGCCCCGTATCGGGGTACGGGGCATGCTTTCGCAGGAATGAGGGGGTGCGGTTACGGGGTTGGGTGGCGAAATCGAGATTTTGGATTCCTCGGCTGCGCTCGGAATGACAGGGGGCGGTTAGGCAAACAGGGCGATTAGGGCGCCGAGGGTGACGGCGGCGCCGGCGGCGGCGACGAACGGGGCGAGGGTGACGCGGGTGGCCCATGCGAGGATAGCTCGAATCGTTGCGGTCCCGACGATTGCCGCGGTCACTATCGCGACGACGGCAGGCCCGCCGCCGATGGTGTCGGACGTTGTGAGTGCCAGCAGGCCTGCGCCGATGCTCGCGGGGATGCCCATGAGGACGCTCAGGACAACGGCCTCTCGGTGAGTGCAATCCCTCGTTAGCAGCACGGCGACAGTCAGCCCGGTACGGCTGAGGCCGGGGATGACGGCCAGGGCCTGCGCGGCGCCGACGATGAGCGCATCCTTCGGGGTGACATGATCGCGTGTGCGTTCTCCCTGCCACAGTCCGCATCGGATGACGAATGCCGTCGCGAGCATGGCCAGTCCGACGAGCAGCATCGCGACGCTGCCCAGGAGGTCAGCAATCTCGCCCACGATGAGGTAGAGGGGCAGGCCGATTATCGCGGTGACGAGGGTGGTGAGGGCCAGGAATATGAGTATGGCGGCCCTTCGACTACGCTCAGGGTGAACGGGGGGAGTCCCGATGGATTCCGGCTTTCGCCGGAATGAGGGGAGGGGGTCTGGATGGCCGGGGGGTATCCCTTCGAGCTCGTCTGGGTGGCCGGGGGGTAA
>VXMO01000017.1 GCA_009841045.1 Dehalococcoidia bacterium | reverse complement strand
ATTCACGGGGCTCACGCCCCAAAAGTAAACTGTCCACTAAAGCGGGGCAGGTCCAAACTCTGAAGAGTCAGGAACTTGCGGGACACCACAGTAGGAGCCGCTGCTTTTGGGCATCGGCATGGGGAACGGCGTGCTGTTCTGCCCGCTCGAGTCGGTGACTTTCGCGGTCCCCTCCTTCTCAACCTCGTCGATGCGGATGATGGCGTGCATCGGCGCGAAGCTGCGTTGCGCTCCGGAGACCTCAGTGTGCTGCTGGTTGTCGGCTGCCATAGCGGCCTTATAGCTGGCCCGGTCCTGCTTTTTCAAGCCGTTTGCAGCCTGTCGGACTTTGGACGCGCGGAGCGGGTCCAAGTCCGGCGGAGCGACGGAACGGCGGAGCTGGGGCCAGGAGCCTTCATGAACGAGTACGACTCGTCCCGCATGGACCTCGCTAGACTCGTCCGTGACGCGGCGCAGATCGAGGGCATCGACCGCATCCGCTTCACGACTTCGCACCCGCTGGCGTGCGGCAACGCCCTGATCGAGGCGTTCCGGGACGTGCCGCAACTCGCCAGCCACCTACACCTGCCCGTGCAGTCCAGCTCGACCGCGTGCTCGCGGCGATGCAGCGCCGGTACACGGTGATGCAGTACCGGGCGAAAATCCGGCGTCTGCGCGAAGCGCGCCCCGACGTGGCGCTGTCGTCGGACTTCATCGTGGGCTTCCCCGGCGAGACGGACCGGGACGTCGAGGACACGCTCGCCCTGGTGCGCGAGCTCAACTACGACCTGTCGTCACGCGCCCCGAGGTGAAGCGGCACCGGCTGGCGAACCTGCAGGACCAGTTGCGCGCCCAGGCGGCGCATGCGGCGGCCATGGTGGGCGGCGTCGAGCGGGTCCTCGTGCCGGGCCGGTCACCCCGGGATCCGGGGCAGCTCCAGGGCCGGACCGTCAGCCGCCACCGCGTTACCGACCCCGGACTGCGCGTCGCCTCCCGGCTCAACCCTGCCCCCACCTCCTTCGACCGCGAAGTACAACGTCTGGGGGACGGGCCACGACTCGCCGCATGAATGCAACCTGAGCGTTAACGTCAGCCCTGCTCAAGGAATCTAGCGTACTGCTGATGTCGAGATTGATCTTATGGAACAGCTCGGCCGGATGCAGGCCGTAGGGACGCATAGAAACAGTAGGGGAGCTTTCGCTCGCGCGCGACCACGCGCCACCATAGTAGCCAACTCAGTAGTTGCGCGCGCGCAACAAATCGCGTGGGCGCTTGATTGCCGTACACCCTGGCCTGGCGCCCGCAGCGAGGGGCGCTCGCACGTCTGCCGTGGGCGGCTTCGGCGCTCGCCGTTGGCCTTGCCGAAGACCCGCAGGCGTGACCCCACGTCGTCGTCGCAGACATCGCCTACCAGGTCAGTCCGGCGAGCTCGGCGCGCCGCACGCCGCCTACGTAAAGGACGGCGAGCATGGCGGTGTCCCGTACGGCACCAGGACTCGGGTCCGCGTCAGGGCTCCGACGCGAGACATCGGCGAGTCGAGGTTGGCCCACCAGCGGGGCGACTACGCGGCCGCACTCGCGGCCATCAACAGGAGCGACGAGGCCGTGATCGTCAAGGACTACTCGGCGCTCTTGGCGCGGGGCCTCGCGCATCAGGGGGCAGGCGACCCGCATGCGGCCCTGCGGGACTACGACCTGGCGGACCAGCGCTTGGCGTACGCCCGGGGCGCAGCGCATTCGAACATCGCGTCGGCCCAACTCGATCTCGGTGCCATCGCCGAAGCGTTGGCCAGTGCCGAGAAGGGCGTCGCGCAGATGGCCGAATCCGGCATGACTCGCGGGCACTGGATGCCGCTGCTGTACCGCACCTGCGCGCTCGAACTGGCCGGGCGACGCGAGGACGCGGAGGCTTCCCTGCGTGAGTTGGCGCAGGCGGCGCGGTACGACGCGGATCGAACCGACGCGATGCAACGGGCCCTGAACGACGCGAATCTCGACACGCTACGGGAGCGGATCGACGTCGGGACGGTGTTCGCACACGAACGAGGGGAGTAACGACATGTCCAACAGCAACGACGCGTACGACCGCACTGCGGCGCAACAGGAGCGGGTGGCGGAAGCGCTCCGCGGCCTCGAACTCTTCGCCAGCGACAAGAGGCCGGAGGACGACGACGAGTATGCGATCCGAATCCACAGGGTTCGCAAGGTGCTTGAGTGGGCACTCACGAACGAAGTCACGATGAAGGTGGTCGTCCGGATATTCCCCACTGCCCTCCCCGAGTTCAGCGGGATCGAGGGCGGGGCGTTGTCGTGCGCCCAAACGGGATGTCAGCTGCCCCCGCTCATGCCCCCTCCCCCGCCGTCGTCCCGCTGGACCTGTGAGATGGGCCGGTTTGCATTGCGGTGCTCACCGAGTAGGCTTGCCCCCGGTGCCGCAGCAGCACATCGTCCGAGCACAGACTTGCCTGCGCTAGCGGATGTCGGGTCCGGCGACGCCAAGGAGCGCTCTCACTCACGCAAGGGGCGCGCCCAGTTCGGCATCTGAAGCGTGGGGCGAGCGAACAACGGAGCGGATACTCGGTGGCCGGGATCTTGGCGGCGTTGAAGGGAAAGCGCATCGAGTGCTACGCCCCCGCGGGGGCAGTAGAGGGCGGCGCGACAGACGTCGTCCTGCCCGACTTACGGGCTAAACGACTCGGGAAGTTCATCGAAATCCCCGCACCCGAAGGGACGCACCTCCACGTACCCCCTATCGCGGACGATGACCCCCTTTTCTTCAGGTACTTCATCGATGGATCGGAGCGTGTGACCAATGCGGGTCACGTGGTCGATCCCAAAGGGCGCTACTTGCCTCTGCTGATCGCGCAGATCGCCGTTGCAACGACCACGTTGCACGGGGGCCGCCTTCGGCTGGAGAACTACGTCAGTGACAACCTCCTCTTCTTTCCCGCCTCCTTTGGTGATGATCGCCTCCGGGCGGCGGAGGTGGCCGTCCGGGAAGCCGCGGCGACGTCGCGGTCTCCGATGGCTTTGGGCTTCGAGCAGTATGAGGTCGATGACGGTGACAGAAGGTCACCTGTGGATCGGGCGCGTGCCCAGATTCTGCAAAAGATGCACGAGATGGAGGTCAAGCAGATTGAGAGCTTGGCGGCGAACCGCAAGGTGGGCGCGGATGCGCTGCTGCTAATCGACGGCTCGATCGAGTTCTACACCGACATGGAAGAGCACATGGCTGCGTTCGCGAACGTCGTCGGTGTGGCCAAGTCGTTCGACTTGCATCGAATGTACGGTACGGGGAAGAACGCCATGCAGGTTGGTAAACTCATTGCAGGCCTACCAGTGGGGTACCGCACCCCTGCTCGCCGGACCGGACACCGCAACCTTTCGATCGCCTCGTGGTACCTACGTCTCCAGGGACGGAGTCGGGTCCCGAGCTTGAGTTACGCCGATGGGGCAGTCAAGATCGAGGTCTTTCCGCCTGACCCAAGGGCTTCCTCTCCGACCATTCCTGAGGCGAAGTGCGCCCGTATCAGTCAGCACGTCTTCGCTCTGAGAGCGCCGGCAACGCCCTACACGGACGCCCGGTGGGCAAGCCACCTCTACCCGATCTACCTCACCGAGCGGTACATCAAGACGCGGTTCCGGGACGAGCATACGATACGGGCGTGACTTTAGGAGTTGAGACATGACGCCGGAGAGTTCCAATTGAGCCAAGACCCGCCCATTGGCCGCGTGGTCGCAACCGAGAAGAATCCGACAACGACTGGGGGCTTTCGCTTCTGGCTCGCGGAGGGGGTCAACCTGAAGCCCTTCGACTTCGTTCGGGTCGAGCCTCCAGACGACGCCGCTGCCGAGATTGGCAGCTTCTTTGCCATCATTGATGAGATCAAACAGGTTTCCGACGAGCCGAGTCCCCTAAGCAGCTTTATCTCGTCGGATTTCGGCGACTCGACTCAGGTGCCTCGAGTGGGGCGGATTGTGACGACCTACGCTGACGCAACGGTCCTCTACAACACCAAGAGAATCGAGATGCCCGTCCCGCACGGTTCGCTAGTGACTTGGCCGGACGAGGAGGGGGTTCGCCTAGCGCTGGGAATCAATGACTACAGCCGGAACACGCCTGCCGGCTACATTGAGATGTCGGGCCCCGGTGGTCGCACCATCGTCATCAACGTCGATATGGATGCCGATTACCTCATTGGGCCCGAAGGGGCGCACATGAACATCTCCGGGGTCTCTGGACTGGCGACCAAGACGTCGTACGCGATGTTCCTGCTCTCCGCGATCCAGCAGCGCCAAGCCTCTGAGGAGTGGCGCGACGATGCCCAAGCATCGTTCGTGATCCTCAATGTCAAGGGGGCCGACCTGCTTCGCCTGCATGAGGTGGACGACGACTTGGCAGAGGCCACCCGGGAGGGGTGGTCGAAATGTGGCCTGACGGCAGCGCCCCTAGATCACGTGACGTACTACTATCCCTATGGATCGGGGGAGCGCGAGACCCAAGTTCAGTCCAAGTTGGACCACCCTGAGGTCCTCGCGAACTTGGAGTCGGGGCGTGCATTCAGGTACTTCTACGACGTTGAAGCCGCCTTGGAACGCCTCGGCCTTCTCTTCGAAGACATGGACGACCCCAACCAGACACTGGATTCCTGCGCAAGCCACTGCATCGACAACGTCCCTCCTTCAAATCCTTGGCGAACGTTGCGGAGCAAGGTCCAACAGTGGGCTTCCGAAACGCCCGACAAGAGGATACAGGTTGGGTCTTGGCGGCGATTCGCCCGTCTGTTTCGGCAACGGACGCACAACGCGATCTTCACGGAAGGCGGCGAGGACAAGCAGGTTCGGCTCTCAGAACAGCTTGGGGATCTGGAGCCGGGGCACGTCGCCGTCATCGATATCGCGGAAC
>VXMO01000055.1 GCA_009841045.1 Dehalococcoidia bacterium | reverse complement strand
GGTGAGCCCCCCAATCCCCCCTATACTGATAAGACCAACGATCGGAGGACTCGGCAATCGAATGGACATCAAGCGAACCCTGAACCCGCTACTCGTTATCCTGGCCACCGTGCTCGTTGCGTTAGCCCTCGCCTGCGGCACGGCGGCAGAGCCGACCGCAACACCCACGCCCGTGCCACCCACCCCAACGGCCACCCCGATCCCGCCCACACCGGAGCCAACCGCAACGCCTGAATCAATGCCGGACTCCATGCCGATGCTTGCTGCAAATGCCACGTGGCAGGACCTGTTTGACGCTCTCCTGACCGACGACGAAACCGCCTGCGTGCGTGACACCGTAGGCGAAGAGATATTCACGGCAATGGCGGCACGCCCATTCCTTGAACAGGTCATGCAGGATATCGACATGACCCCGTTCACCAACTGCCTTTCACGCGAATCTCAGGTGGACTTGTACGTGACCACCATATCCGGCGTATCCGGTGGTAGCCTCAGCGACGAGAGTCTGGCGTGTCTGCGCGCAGGCCTTATCGACATCGACGAAGAACTCTTCGCAGACGGCGACCTCCCACCGACGGTCGCAGTGCTCTTCCTGAATTGCCTGTCCGAAGATGAATTGGCGTCATTCCAGCCCCCGTCCGGGATGGAGACGGACGAGGAGACACCCGAAATACCCCCGTTGGACTTGCTCCGCGCTCAGGCCGAGCTTGATCCCAACGTCCAGGCCTTGTTTGATTGCCTTGATCAGAACGCCACGCAACGTGAACTGGAAGCCTACTTCAACGAGAATTCCCAGACGCTCCCGCCAGCCGCAATGGAGTGCTTCACCCTCCACCCGCTATCCGCCGGGTAGTTTCCTATAGTTTCTGGGAACGGGAATCGCGCCTCTCCCCGTTCGCCCTGAGCGTAGTCGAAGGAGGTTCCCGAACGGGGTGCAGCTCTCCCTCACCCTGTCATTCTGAGCGTAGCGAAGAATCTAAAGACTCAACAGACCGCCAAAGCCGGAACGCGGCAAACTAACTCATTCAGGAATCGAAACCGGATCGCGAACCGAGAGCCGTAACGCAGTTACTCCGCCGCCAGCGCCTCTTTCGCCGCCTCCGCGATACGCGCAAACGCCTGCGGATCGCGCACGGCAAGGTCCGCAAGCATCTTGCGATCAACCGCCACGTTCGCCAGCTTCAGCCCGTGGATAAGGTTGCCGTAGGTGATGTCGTTCTGACGCGCCGCCGCGTTGATCCGCGTGATCCATAGCCGACGAAAGTCGCCCTTGCGCTCACGCCGGTGCTCATAGGCGTACTGCCAGGAGTGCAGCAGGGACTCCTGCGCCCGGCGAAACAGCTTGTGCCGGGAGCCCCACTGCCCCTTCATCAGGTTGATGACTTCCTTGTGGCGGCGTCGCGTTCGAGGCCCGCCCTTGATTCGGGTCATGTCGATGATCCTCTCTACAGATAACGAAAGCGAGAACGCGGCCTACGACCCGTAGGGCAGCATCCGCTGCACGCGACGCCGGTCCGCCGGGCTCAACGGCATCTCATCGCCGTACAGCCGCTTGACGTCCTTCGGCTTGCGGCGCTTCAGGTGGCTCTGATGCCCCTTGCGCTTCGTCAGCTTGCCGGAGCCGGTCATGCCGATCCGCTTCTGCGCGCCCTTGTGCGTCTTGAGTTTGTACTTTGCCATGACGATATACCTGTCCCCGCGCCTCTAACCGGTCTGGTTCTAACGCTATTTTACTCGGGCGAGCCCGCCGCCGCCGTCGCCTCTTCGGCCTTCTCTTCGGCGGGAGCTTCAACAACCTGTTTCGACGATGCCGCGTTCTTGCGCTTCAGGGGGGCCAGGATCATGCTCATGCCCCGTCCCTCCAGCTGCGGCGCGGTGTCGATGCCCGCGATGTCCTCTACCTGGTCCAATACCTTCTTCAACAGATTGATCGCCAACTCGGGATGCGTGGCCTCCCGACCCCGGAAGATCACCGAGACCTTGACCTTGTCACCGCCGTCGATCAGCTTGCGGACCGTCCGCGTCTTGAAGTCGATATCGTGCTGACCGATCTTGGGGCGGAGTCGCACCTCGCCGAGTTCCTGCGTGTGCTGACCCTTGCGGAGCTCCCGCTCTTTCTTGGACTGCTCATAGCGATACCGACCGTAATCCAGGATGCGGCACACGGGTGGCTGAGCGCCCGGGGCCACCTCAACCAGGTCGAGGCCCCGATCCAGCGCCAGCTGAATGGCGTCTGCCGTTTGCATCACTCCAACCCGCTCTCCCGTGTCGGTCACCACAAGGACTTCCGGCACGGTGATCCGTTGGTTGACGCGATAATCTCTCGGTATGTCTACTCCCTCGCTATGCGCTTCTCAGCCGTATTGCAGGCCTCTCATCCCTACTGTAGGCGTCTCTCATCCCTAGTGTAGGTTCCTCGTATCCCTATTGGTCAAGCACGTACTCTACATTCCGCCCATTTACCCCGTCAAGAATTCCTACCTACTTGAGCACCCCACTCTCCGTGCCCTCCCTAATCTGATCCTCCGACAGCCCGAGCACCGACGTGAACACATACTCATTATCCTCGCCGATCCACGGCGCGCGGTTCGCCGCCGTCGCCCTGGACAGCGACGGAATCGCCGGCAGCCCGTGGTGGGACAGCGTCCCCCACGTCGAGTGCGTCGACTGCACGATGTGCCCCCGCTCCCGCAGATGCGGATCGTGGTACAGGTCCTCGCTGTTCATCGCCACGCCCGCCGGCACGCCGACCTTCTGCAGCATGTGGAGTAGCTGGTGCGACGTGAATCCCTTGGCCCACTCGCTGATCTCATGGTCGATCTCATCGCGGTTCTCACGCCGCCCGGCGGCATTCGCGAATCGCGGATCATCCGCCCAATGCGGCGCGCCCATCGCCGTCGACAGCGCCCGCCACTGCTCGTCCGTCTCGCACGCGATCACGATCCACGTGTCCGGGTACAGGCACGCATACGCCCCGTACGGCGCGTAGTGAGCATTGATTGGCTCGTCGTAGCCCACGCTGCCCCAGATGTTCTTGTTGATCGTGTAGTCCAGGATCGCCGGGCCCATCATCGACCCTTGGCCGTCCACCTGCGCGATCTCGATGAACTGCCCGCGTCCCGTCACGTCCCGGAACTCCAGCGCCGCAGCGGTCGACAGCGCGACAAACGCCGCGCCCACGTAGTCCGGGATAACCCCCTTCGCATGGTTCTGCATCGGCGAGTCCGGGTGCCCCCACAGCAGCGACAGTCCCGTCACCGCCTGCAGGTTGTTCCCGTACGTCACCCAGTTGTTCAGCGGCCCCTCGGAACCCATGCCCGGCATCCCGATCTGGATGATTCCCGGGTTGATCTTCGTCAGGTCGTCGTACCCCAGCCCCAGCCGCTTCATAACCGTCGCGCTGAAATTGTCGACCACAACATCACTGTCTTTAACCAGTTGCCTGAAAAGATCCTTGCCGCCGTCGGAGCGCAGATCGAGCGTGCAACTGATCTTGTTGCGGTTCATGTCCGGGAACAGCGGCCGCGTCGGCTCGCGGTTCGCCTCAAGGCTCTCGGACTCCACCTTGATGACCTCCGCTCCATAGAACCCGAGGAACATCGTCCCAATCGGCCCCGCGAACGCCCGTGTGATGTCTGCGACGCGGATGCCGTCCAGCAGCGCGTCATCCGGCGCCTTCCCGTTCGTCGGCGCAGGGTACGTGTCCCGACGCGGCTGAACCGACTCAATCTCGGCCAGCACCTCATCCCGATGCTGGTCCAGCAGCGGGGCAGGGCGCGTCTGGTTCCATGGCGTCGCCGACATGATGAACGGCTGCCCCGGCGTCTCGTACTCGCCAACGACGGGATGCGTCACGGCCTGGAACCAGCCCCGTGACCGCATATGCTCGTCCGTCACGAAATCCTCGAACGTGTTGACGGGGCAGACCGCCAGCCCGCGCTTCTGCCCCTCCTCCACGAACTCATCGCGGTCGAACTGCTCGACGAACGACTGTATAAGGATTTGCGCCAGGTCCTCGTTGTCCGTCCGGTACTGCGACGAATCCCAGTCGTCGCCGGACAACACCGCGTCCTCCATCCACTGCCGGGCCAGAACACGCCAGTGCCCGGTCATAAAGACCGCAATCTGGACGTACTTGTCATCCTTTGTTCGATAGATATTCGCGGGACCGCCGCGCGGCCCCTGCCGCGTCACCAGCTCGCTCCGCTGGCTGTACCGCGCAATCGTCCCGACCGTCGCGAACGTCAGCGCCTCCTGCAACGACAGATCGATGCGCTGGCCCCGCCCCGTCGCCCGACGATGCCGCACGCCGTTCACTCCCAAATACGCGCCAAGCGCGGCGGCCAACTGCGCGCCGATCTGGCACGGCAGCACGACGGGTGACATCGTATCGTCGCCCTGGCTCATCATCACGCCGGACATCGCGGAGATCACCGCCTCATTCGCCGCGAACGCGCTGTGCGGCCCCGACTGCCCGAACGGCGTCAACGAGACGGTCACAAGCCCGGAATTCAACGCCTCCAGCCGCTCGTTATCAACACCGAGAGAGGCCAAATACCCGGGCGGCGTGCACTCGACAAAGATATCCGCTCGCTCGATGAGCTTCTCAAGCGTCTCCTTGCCCCCGGCATCCTCGACGTCCAGCACGATGCTGCGACGATTCAGATTGGCATTGAGAAAAGGAATGCTGCGCTCAGGATCGGCAATATCGCCCGCGAACGGCGCGTGCATCCGATTCGGATCGCCCCCCGGCGGCTCAACCTTGACCACGTCCGCGCCGAGCCCGGCCAGATACCCCGCGCAATACGCCGCGGGAATCTCCCCAATCTCAACAACCCGCAAATGCCCCAGCGCCGATTCCGCCCCACCACCATTAGTCATAGCCACACTCCCCACCGATTAGGCGCATTCGTCCCTCCACCTGCGAATCCCCTCCCCCCTCCGTGGGGGAGGGTTAGGGCTGTGTATTATAAACATAT
>VXMO01000038.1 GCA_009841045.1 Dehalococcoidia bacterium | reverse complement strand
GCAAAACACCAAACACATGACCTCCACCAAAACCCCTCCCCAGCCCCGGGGGTGGGTCAGGGTGGGGGTGACTATATCGTCATTCCCGCGAAAGCGGGAATCCAGTGCCGCCCACCGGGCGGCCAATCCCCTCTCCCTGAGGGAGAGGGCTAGGGTAAGGGGGCACCTGTCATTCCCACGCCATCACTCCGAATCCCCCGCGCAGGCGGGGGCCAACGCCGCCCCCAGGGCGGCCCCCATGTCATTCCGAGCGCAGCCGAGGAATCTAAAGTCTCAATGCCCCACCCAAGACGAAACGCGGCAACCCTACCTCATCTGAGACAGGGCCTGAACGCGAACCGAGAGCCGTAACGCAGTTACCTCCCATCTGTCACTCCTCCAGCGACGCCAAAAACCCCTGCAGACGGCTGTTAAAGGCCTCAGGATCCTCCCTGTGCGCCTCGTGGCCAACGCCCGGCAACAGGTCAAGCTCCGCCCCACGGATGGAATCCCGGAGCATACGGGCGTGCCTGGCCCCGGCCCAATCGTCATCCTCCCCCTGCACGATCAGCGTTGGGCAGGTGATAGTACCCAGCCGGTCGCCGACGATGCGAGGCTCGGTCTGATAGATGCGCTCCGCGCTCGCCACGTAGTCGTCGACCATCCCTTCCCAATAAGGGGAACCGTGGCTGCGGGCGAGGGCTTGCTGAAAGCCATCCGGCAGGTTGCTGGCGGGTGACAGCTGCCGCGTCGTCTCCATCGTCTGTTCGTCTAGAACCGCCTGCCCGGAGATCAGCGTCAGCGACCGCAGTCGATCGGGATGGTCGCCGGCAACCATCATCGCCACGATAGCGCCGTCGCTGAACCCGCACAGATGCACGGGCGGCAGCTCCAGGTTTTCAATCAGGGCCGCAATGTCCTCAGTGTCCCTCTCGTAGAAATCGTCGAACGATTCACGAGGGTCCGATCCGCCGTGGCCCAGGAAATTCGGCACGATCACCCGGTAGTCCGAGGCGAACTCGTTTATCTGTCCCCGAAAGTGGGCGCGGCCGGTCCCAAGCGCCCCGTGCAGGAACAGTAGCGGCGGCCCATCCCCCTGCACGATGCAGCGCAGACGACCATGCTGCGCCATAACATCTATCTCTTGCGGTTGTTCAGCTTCATACGTCATAGATCCTCTGCGCCCCCTCCCCATGCGATACACGGCAAGCGCCTGATTATACCAAGTCTGGGAACCCACCCAAGATGAAACGCGGCACACCAAACACAGCGGCCGCCCACCGCCGGACCGCGAACCGTAACGCAGTTACCCCGTTCGCCCTGAGCCTAGTCGAAGGGGGCCCCCGAACCGTGAGCTACCCCCCCCTCCTGTCATTCCGAGCGCAGCCGAGGAATCCACAGACTCAATGATGCAGCCCAACCCCTATAACCCCTCCCCTCATTCCTGCGAAAGCAGGAATCCATCGGGATCGGATCCGTCATTCCCGCGAAAGCGGGAATCCAGTGCCGCCCACCGGGCGGCTTGGCACGGCGATGTTGCTTCCGTTTGCGCCCCAGCCCATGTTCATGCGGCGTCGCAGAGCGGCAGGTTGAGCGATCGTGCGGTGCTACGCCCCCAGGGCCATAAGCACTCCCTCAAGCCCCGCCAGTTCGTCCTCGTTCAGGCACGCGAACAGGTCGAATCCGGCGATGGCAGCCTCGTTGAAGTCGGCGGGCGAAGACTGTGCCGGGTCGCCGCCAATGGGGGAGGCGATGGTAGCGATATGCGTCGGATGGCTGCGGATGAAGTCGCCCGCGCACGCGGTGGACCCATCGCTGAGGTCTCCAATCTGGGCCTCAGTGGCAGCGAGCAAGAACGCGACGACACTATCCAACTCAAGGCATTCGGCAGCGTTGACGCCAAGCCCCGCCGCCCTGAGCGGCGTTGCGCCCACCATCGCTCCGTACTCCGCCTCGGAGAGCGTGTCACGCACGCAGGACGCTTCAGACTCTGAGAGCAGATCCACAAGGTCTTGACCTGTGAGGGGGGAGAGGTTGTCGATAGAGGTATAGAGTTCAATCAGAGCGACCGCTTTCTCGTTCTCCGTCATGCAGTCATAGAAGCCGACAAGGACATCGCGCGTCTCCTCGCCGTCGAATGTGGTTGTCTCCGGCAATTCGAAGCCAAGGCGAGCGTAGATGAACTCGGGGTGCCGGAGGGCAAAGTCGGCGATGCAGGCGCGGCTTTCGTCGCTGCGTCCACCCGCTGCAGCGTCGAGGAACGCGACGCCAACCAGCAGAGCGTTCTCAGGGGTTAGGCATCCGAATATCGACGCGGCAGCCGCAGGATCTCCGCTGCCCGCCAGCAACGGAAAGTTGAGCATGGCCTCATACACGGCATCGCCCAAAACGCCCCTGATACAAGCCGTCTCCTGTTCAGCGAGACGGTCGAACAGGTCTTTGCCGGTGGTTGTCGGGCCGAGGACGAAGTCCCGCATCAAAAGGACTTCCGGAACGGGTGTGGGCGTGGCCGTCGGTGTTGGCGTGGCTGTGGGTATCGGAGTAGGCGTAGGACTTGGCTCAGCGGAACACCCGGCGATCGAGACTGCAATAAGCATAACGACCAGCACAGAGATTATTGCTGTTAGCTTTAACATAGTTCCTTCAAGAAGAACTATATCGACATAAGCATCACCAATGTGTAACTTTTAGCCAAATAGACGTGGTTTTGTGTAACCCTTAGCCAATATCAGCACAATTGCTTCTGTTGGCCCAGAATTCAGTGGTCTATGAGCATGGGCCCGGCAGGGATCGAACCTGCGACCGATCGGTTATGAGCCGACTGCTCTGCCACTGAGCTACGGGCCCCCAAAAGGAACGATGCCACAATCGTAGCATCGAGAATAACGGTTGGAGCACTGCCAAACGCCGAGGCGCGTGGCGGCGGTCTCGGCCGCTGGGATACCATTGGGGCATGGCTCATACGACCCTCCGGAGGTTCCAACCCTTACTTTCGTTCTACTTGCATCACCAAACGGCAAGCTGGGCGCGCCCAAACACGCCGTCCGACTACGCGGGCATAGGGACGCGGAACCCGTGAAATACCAACCCCACTACGGCTGGGTCATCGCCGGCGTCCTGTTCACGTGCTTCACCCTGACCGTCGGCATGCTCCAGTACTCCTACGGCGTCTTCGTGGCCCCGCTGGAGGAGGAATTCGGCTGGACGCGCGCCGAGATCAACGTATCCCTCTCCTTCTTCGCGATGACCGGTCTCCTCGCCCCCGTCGCCGGCCCCATCCTGGACAGATTCGGCTCATCGCGCGTGATGATGTTCTCGTATCTGATCCTCGCGATCAGCTTCCTGCCGCGCCCGTGGATGACGGAGCTCTGGGAGTTCTATGTCCTGAACATCCTCATGTACGCGGGAATGCCCGGCGCGATCATGCTCCCCGTCGGCAAGCTCATTGGCATCTGGTTCACGGAGGCCCGAGGCCGCGCCGTCGGCATCACCGCAATGGGCGCCAACTTCGGCGGGTTTATCTTCTCCGCCCAGACAAGAACCCTCATCGACCTCACGGATTGGCGCGAGACGTATTTCATCTTCGGAGTGGCGATCGCGCTGCTGATACCGCTTATCGCCCTCACCATCCGGGACACCCCCAAACGGACTGCCGACATCCAGCAAGGCCCGGACCCCCAGGTGTCAGCCGTGCTCGAGGAGGGCATGGCCGCCCGCGACGCGATCCGCACCCGCGCCTTCCTCCTCATAACGGCCGGTCTGCTGTTAGCGACGATTCCCTATCAGTCCGTCCTCACCCAGATAATCCCCCACCTCGAGGCCGAGGGCATGAGCTCCACCAACGCCGCATGGGTACTGAGCGTTCTGGCCGTCTTTGGTATGGTGGGAAAGGTGCTGCTCGGCTGGCTATCCGACATCATTGCCGCCCGCAAGGTCTTCGTCGGCAGCCTGTTTTTGCAGGCGTTTGGATTAGTCGTACTCATCAACGGCGGCACATCGATATATGTCTGGCTCGTATTCGTTCCGATATTCGGCATCGCCTTTGGCGGCATGGGATCGCTCATGACCCTCCTGCCGCTGGAGACCTTTGGAATCCGCGCATTTGCCTCAATCTTTGGCCTGCTCAGCCTCCTCATCCTCCCCACCGCCCTCATCGGCCCCCCGCTGACCGGCTACGCGTTTGATGTAACAGGCTCCTACACGATTGCTTTCTACGTGATAGCGGCCCTCCTCGTCATCGGTTCCGTCGCCCTCTGGTTCGCCGCCCCGCCCAAATGGCAAACCGACTCCGAATCAAAAGAACGCCAACAGATCGCCCAGGCCGCCACCTAGTCCCTCCGCAGAATCCCCTCTCCCTGAGGGAGAGGGTTAGGGTGAGGGAGTACCGCCTGTGTCATTCCCGCTACCGTCCCGAATCCCCCGCGGGCGGCGGGGGCCCCCGCCGCCCGCGGGGCGGCCTAACATGTCATTCCAAGCGTAGCCGAGGAATCTAAAGACTCATTTGGCAGACACGCCGGAACGCTATCCCCTCATTCCGGCGAAAGCCGGAATCCATCGGGATCGGGCTCACCTCTCCAAAACGCTCAGTGGCCGCTCCGCCATCCCCGCCACAATCGACGCCAGCCCCTGCTCCGTCAGCGTCGCCGCCACGCCCTCCGCCTCCTCCCGCGTCCCCAAAATCGCATACAAAGACGGCCCCGCCCCGGACAAACTCACATTCGCCTCACCCGGAACCACCCGCACAAGCGCCTCCCGGAACCTTCCAATACCCGGGAATGCCCGATCCGCCACCCCATTGAACGTATTGACCGCCCCCACACTCGTAAGAACGTCGTCCATCGACGAGCCTGATTCGATGAGTTCGCCGAGCCCCCGCGTCCGCTCACCATCGCCAAACAACGACTCATCCAGCATCCGAAACAACACCCGCGTCTTTGGCGAAGGCACGGCAACCTCCGGCACAAGAATCACCGCCCACGCCGCTGGCATCGAGGGCAGGGCGGTGATCGTCTCCCCCCGCCCCGCCCCCCCCGCCGGGGTGGTTTAGACATCGCCGGGGCCCCGAGGCGAGACGCGAGGGGGGGAGGGGGGGGGGGGGGGGGAAAAAGAA
>VXMO01000046.1 GCA_009841045.1 Dehalococcoidia bacterium | reverse complement strand
ATCCAGACCACCCCGCTATGAAAATCCCCTCCCTCCTGCTGGGGGAGGGCTAGGGAGGGGGTGACTTCCCACCCGTCATTCCCTCGACAGGTTCGGGATGAGCGGCCCTTAACCCCTACCCATCCGCCCTAATGCGCTCCTCCGCCTCCACAATGGCATCCTGTAGATGGCGAAGATTTGAATCTGTCAGTTCCCCGCCGATTTGCGGATGGGTAAGGACACCATCAAGCAATGGAGTTCCCTCTCTCCATCTCGAATACTCCGAGTTATCAAGGGCATCTAGGGCATCGATGTCCGCAGACGAAATAGTATCCAGGAACTGCATGTCGAGCAGCCGCGCCGCAGTGTTAGGCAAAAAAGCCAGTGCCAGGCGCCCCGTTGCAGCGACTTCATTCTCTGTTATCTCATCGTCGGACAACCAGTCTGCTTGGGCGAGCTTGTCGAAGAGCTCGGTTCTGCCGGGAAAAGCCTCTCGAAACAGAAAATCAAGCACCAGACCTTCATCCGTTCTCTCCAGAAACTCTCGCAGTCCTGTGTCAAGGTTCCTTTCCGTAGACCGAACCTCAGGAATCCCGTCCCTGTACCAGGCAAGCCCCTCCAGGGTTTCCGTGAACCATGGCGCAACCAGCGGCATCAACTGCAGCGTCAGGTGGGGAAGCTCAGGAAACCACACCATGTCGAAAGCTCTATAGCGCTCTAGAATCTCATTGACCGCTGCAGGGTCCACGCGTGTTGCGGCGATCACCAATTCCCAAGTCCATCCCGAGTAAGCCATCAACGGCATACTCGCTGCACGCTCCGCCGTCTCCACGTCGATTGACGCGTGCTCGGCGGCCCTTTCCGATACGGTTGGCAACATGCGACTGTCCTTGTAATTCTCTGTTAGCGCCCAGAACACTTCAGGATAGAGAACGCCCAGCCGAGCGTGGAAGCTGATGTGCCACTCAGGAGCGTTTTCACGCTCCGCATAGTCATCCAACCACTCCTTGATCTCAGGCTCATTCGCCTTGACGTATGGATGGAATACGTCCAGGAGGTTGTAGCTGTCCACAACAACCCCATCTGCCGCCAACTGATCAAGAAATGCCGTTATTCGTTCCTCTCCACGTTGAGCCATGAGCCTGAATAATCTGATGGTCTCAAGATCAACGTCGTCCAGATCTCGTAGAAATGGCATCGACAGAACCCGCATAGCAACCGTATCGCTCTCGAATGTTCTCGCGGTCTCAGTCATGAATCCCATGACCGCCACAAGAACCTCCATGTCCGAGGCATGGTGGCTGGATGAAACCCAGTACCTTTCCAGCAGCCTGTCAAAAAGCCTCGGGAACTCAACGGCAAGATAGCAGAGCTCCTCGGTCAGGCTTTCCTTCACCGACTGATCCACGTCTGTGCTGCGATGCCAATCGAACTGGCTGATTAGCGCCAGTTTAGACTCTTCGGGGTTTGGCGTCGGAGTCGGCACACCGGTGGAAACAGGCGTGAACGTTGGAAGCGGCGTGGGTACTGGCGTGAATGCGGGAGGCGGTGTGACCGTTGCTGATGGCGTCACAGTTGGCGATTCGATTGTCGGTGAAGACGATGAGGACGGAGACACAGCGACTGTCGCGGTTGGCAGTTGCTCCCCACACGCCCCTGCCATCACCATCAACAGCGTCAGGACGAACACCATTGCGGCCCATCGCCCGCGAACCCTTGGCATCACCGATCCTTTCCTTTCTCATTCTTTAGGCAGGACAGTGGAAGCGCGCAGCGAATCATCGTAAATGCCGCATCTCGCTGCTGTGTGCGGTGGCGGGCGCTAGTTGCTTTCCGAATAGTCATCAAGCACGGATTCAACGAGGTGCCGGTTAGCGTCAGTGATTTCGCCGTTGAGCCTCTCATCGTTCAGTACCTCACTCAAGGGAAACTCGATTGAGTCGTCCGCTGCGCGGACAAAATTCGCAATTGGAACCAGGAGCACGCTGTCTTCTCGATCGACCTCATCAAGGAACTGCATGTCGAGCAGCAAATCGGCAACAGAGTCGCCAAGCTGTAGTATCCGGTCTACGGTAATCACTTCCTCGGAAGTCAGATCATTCCTGATCCAGGCCTTTAACACCAATTTGTTTACCCAGTCTTCATTCCGGGCAGTGGCGCCCAGGATCGCAACCAACGTACGCTCTTCCCTGCTGAAGACGGCTCTTGTCCCCCAGTCCTCTTTTCGCATCTCCGGTCTGTCCACGCCATCCCGAACCCAATCGAAAGTTCGGACTGTTTCAACAACATCTGGCGCGAAGATAGAAGCTGTGTCCATGACAAAAAGAGCAAGCGTTGAATGATCCGCTCCTCCCTGTAACTCGTATTGATCGAACAGCGACACGGTGGCGGGATTGTCCGCTTCCGCCGCCTGTGTCACGAAATACCACGCTGTATGATCCAGCCCTCCGCGAATTGTATTGAACGGCATCTCCGCCAGCCGCCGCGCCAACTGGTCGTCTATGGCCGCAAGTTTGGAAACGTTCAGTACGAAATTCAGGTTCTCGGAAGCTACGACGAAACTCTCGGATGCTGCCTGGTATACGGCCGGATATGTCGAATACAGATCAATCATCCGCCCAAGCATGTAGGCGTCCCATTCCTCGGGCAGTCTGCCCCTGTAGATTCGCTCCAGTCCCACCGGGTCTTGGGCTTCCATGTATAGATGGAAGACATCAACCTCTCTGTCGTTATCAGTCAAACCACCATTTGCAGTGGCGTGATCTAGAAAAGCCGTGAGAGATTCGGCGCTCGTGCTGACGATTTTTTGAAAAGCGCGATACTTGTCCGACTTGTCACTATCTATGGAGTCAAGGAATGGCATACGCAATAACTTGATGCCCGCCGTTTCGTCGTCGGCAATGTCCGCAATGTGCTGGATTAGATTGACTGTTTCGTTGACCTGTCTGAAATCATCAGGCGTTTCCGTAGGGTTTATCCACGTCCTTTGAAGCAGCGCCTCAAAGAGAAGCGGGTATTGTTGGGAAATCTCCAGGAGTAAAGTTATGAGGTAAGCTTTCGACTCCTGGTCGGTTTCCTCGTCGCTATACCAACCTAACCGTGAGACTGTCAGTTCGCCATAGGTTGGTGTCGGTGTTGGCGGCACGGGAGTCGCGGAGGGACGTGCAGTTGCCGTCTGAATGGCAACCTCCATCGACGTGACTGGAACTGCCGTCGACTCCGCAGAAGTCACTGGTGATTCGGAAGGAACGGTGGGGTTCGGTGTGGCTCCTCTTTCGGTGCATCCTGCGGCCGCCATTAATGTCGCAATGAACGCAACTGTGATGAACCCCGTCCATGCCTTCTGTTTCAAATGCCTCGCTCCTTCGCTGATGTACGTCCCTGTAGAGGGGTAGGAGCAATCATAGCCGTTGAATTAGTACAAGTGTGCAATCTGTGCGACTTGCAACTTAAATCTCTTATCGCTCACACCCCACCCGCTCGTCCTGAGCGCAGTCGAAGGGTGAGCACCCATTCCGTCATTCCCGCGGAAGCGGGAATCCAGTGCCGCCCGCAGGGCGGCCCCACCTCGCTCTAAAGCCCGCTCCCCTCCAGCACGTCGTCGATTACGGATTCCACCAGGTGCCGGTTGGCGTCGGTAATCTCCCCGCCAATCCTGCTGTCATTCAGCACATCAGACAGCGAAAGTTCAGGCACTTCCCGAATGTCGCCCAGGTAATTGTTTATTAGGATGAGGAGCTGACTATCGTCGCGGTCGACATCGTCAAGAAACTGCATCTCGATCAACATGCCCGCAGCATCGTCGTTGAATTGAGCGAGCCAGTCTACGGCTTTGCCTTCATCAGAGGTCAAATCATCCGTGATCCAGTCCTTCTCGAGTAGATTATTGATCCAGGTCTCACCCAGATGAGCCTCCCACAATATGCGCTCTAGGGTGTCCCCCTCGTCCTCCGAGTCAGCTAGTCTCCCCCAATCCTCCTCTCTGAACCGTGGTCCTTCCACACCGTCCCGCACCCAGTCAAAGGTCCGGACTCTCTCCACGATGCCTGGCACAAAAACAAATGCCGCATCCATCACGAGCAGCGCCAATGTCGAGTGATCCGCTCCTCCCTGCATTTCATATCCCTCAAGGAGTGTCTCCGCAGCGGAAGGGTTCTCCTGCGCAATTCGTGTTACGAAGGTCCACGCTGCGTGGCCCAGTCCCCCCGGAATGGCATTGAAAGGCATCTGCGCAAGGCGTTCGGCCGATTGCTCGTTTATCTTCGCGAGATCAATGACTTTGTCTACGAATCTCCGGTTCCATCTGGGCACGGTGAAATTCTCAGACGCGGCGAAATAGGCGTCCGGATACCGCTGGTACAACGTGATCATTTTCCCGAGTATGCTGCTGTCGTCCGAATCAGGCAGCTCGCCGCGAAATACCCGATTCATCCCCGCTGAATCCTGGGCCACCATGTACGCGTACTGGACGTCAACCCGCGTTTCGCTTCCGATCAGGCCGCCATTCGCGATGACGTGATCCAGAAAGGTGTTGTAGGAGTTCTCCCTGCCCCCCACCATCTCCCATAGGTGGTCGAGCAGTTGCGTTTCTTCTCCCTCGATGTCATTAAGGAACGGCATGTCCAGGACCTTCAAACCCGCAGCCTCGTCCTCGGTAAGCCCGGTGATCAGGGAGATTCCTTCCACAACCTCAAGTACCGATTCGAGAGTCTCCGGCACGTCCGCCGGATCGAGCCACGGCTTCTGTGCGAGTCTCTCAAAGACGAGCGGATACTCCTCTGACAATCTCAAGAGCGCCCTGATAAGGTCCTTCTTCACGTCAGAATCGGTCTCTTCGTTGGAGTACCACCCAAACTCCCGGATCCTGAGTTCACCGGGTGTTGGCGTTGTTGGCACGCGTGTGGGTGTTGGAGTCAGCGTTGGAAATGGAGTTGGGGTCGGCGTGGCCGTCGGCCTCGGCGTGTTTGCCGGCGCCGGAGTGTCTGCCGGCATCGGAGAGTGAGTCGCCGTTGCCTGAACGGCAGTCGGTGAAGGCTCGACGGTATCAACGGGCGTCGCCGTCACCAGCTCCTCACCGCACCCCGCTGCCAGCAATACCGCCGCCAACACAACCCACCCCGCGGCAAACCCCGCCCATGCCTGCCGTTTCAATAC
>VXMO01000031.1 GCA_009841045.1 Dehalococcoidia bacterium | reverse complement strand
CTTCGTCATTCCCGCCCCCCCTGTCATTCCGAGCGTAGTCGAGGAATCCAAAAACTCAAGGGCCGCCATAGCCGGAACGCGGCAAGTCTCCTCCTTCCTGAGCCGAGACAAGACCGCGAACTTAAGCCGTAGCGCAGCTACCTCGTATCATGGATAAACACGTGGGCCGTTAGCTCAATCGGCAGAGCAGGGGACTTTTAATCC
Source organism: Dehalococcoidia bacterium (assembly GCA_009841045.1). Lineage (GTDB taxonomy): Bacteria > Chloroflexota > Dehalococcoidia > UBA6926 > UBA6926 > VXMO01. The sequence continues at coordinate 49,143 of VXMO01000031.1, read as the reverse complement.
CAAGGTTCCGGGTTCGACCCCCGGGCGGCCCACCACCTAGGATAGTACTGCGAACACCATCCGTCAGAGCGACTTCGGTCGTATCTGAATCCCCAATCGGACTGTCCTCCGGCATCGGAATCGTGTAGACGATTGTTGCCTTGCCCGGCCTGATCTGAATCTCCTTGACGAATGACCTAATGAAGGCGCGCGTCTCAGTCAATTCGCTGGTTCGGAGATACTCGCTCATGTCGGCGGCGAAGGCCGCGATGGTCTCCGCTCTATCCAGCAGCGCGCGCCGCTCGGCTAGCACGGCGCCCGCCTCATCGGCAGCCTGTTCCAGCTTCTCCCTGCGATCCTTGAGTTCCCTGACGCGCTCGGCGGCGTCGGCGATCTCCATGTCCGTGGTCTCGATTACGTGCCAGATGCGTGCCAATCGGCGCTTCACGTCCTCAAGTTCACCCTCGATGGACTCCAATCTACCGCGTTGCTCGTGGGCCAGGCCGTCCATCTCTTCATCGAGGATATTGACGAGGCCACGGATGTTGCCTTCGGTGAGGACGTTCTCGCGGAGATTGCGGACGATGGTCTCTTCGAACGACCTGGCGTTGACGCGCGGCGTCTCGCAGGAGCCGCTGCCCTTTTTGAGGATCGATTGGCAGACATAGTAGGTGTACTTGCCGCTCTTGGCCTCGGCGGCAGTGAGTGCCTTACCGCAGAGGGCGCACGTGGCAAGCCCGCTGAGGAGGTAGGGGCTCGCGGCCCGGCGGGGATGGACGGTCTTGGGCGAGCGCGCCTTGAGCAGGCTGGTAACCCGCCGAAACTCATGCTGCGTGACGATGGCGGGGAAGGCATTCTCGACGCGGACTGGTGGCGTTCCGTCCTTCGTGCCAATGCCCCAGACGAGGGTACCGGTATACGCCTCATTAGCGAGGATCTTGTGCACGGAGGTGATGCGCCACTGTGCGCCAGTAGAAGTCGCCACTCCCTCCGCGTTGAGGGTCTTGGTCACGTCCATGAGGGACTGCCCCTTGAGTACCATGTCAAAGATGCGGCGAACGATGGCATCGGCGGGCGGATCGAGCTCGAGGCGAGGGCGCTTCTTCGCTCCGTCCTGAACGTAGACCCGCCGGTACCCGAAGGGGGAGCTCGACGTCACCCAGAAGCCGCGTGACGCGGCCTCACGCATGCCGCGCGTGACCTCCTGGGCGAGGTTCTCGGAGTAGAACTCATCAACGCTCTCAATGATGGCCTCCATGAGCTTGCCGGTGGGGGTGTCGTCGGCGTGCTCGGTGATGGAGACGACGCGGACGCCCTTGCGGCGGAGCATGGACTTGAAGGCGACGGCGTGCTCGCGCTTACGGGTGAATCGCGAGAATTTCCAGACTAGGATCTCCTTGAAGGGCGCGTCCGGCGTGGCGGCCGCATCAATCATCTTGCGGAATTGAGGGCGGTCTGCGATGCGCCCGCTCTCTGCCTCGTCGATGTACTCGCGCACGACGATCTGCCCGTTCTTGGCCGCGTGTTCCCGCAGCGCCCTCAACTGCGCCGCAACAGACAGGTCAACGTCCTGACGGTCACTGGACACCCGGGCGTACAGCGCAACGGGCTCGTATGTGTCGTCTTTCGGCGTTTTTGCTTCTGTCTGTTGCTTCACGATGGGCCTCCGCTTCGTCCATTTGGCACGGTTGAGCTACATCAATACTTGTCATAACTATACGAGTGCAGTCAAGGGGCTCAAGCGACACGGGCGGACATTTGCTTGCAGGGATTTGACGATTGCTTACTCGAGCGGAATGGAGGCGCTTGTCATCTGATGTGGGTTCGCGATTGAATGGCGTGAGTGGCGACAAGGCGATGGGATGAGGATCTTGGCGGACAACGGCACGACGAATCCCGGCTACATCAATCGGAACGGTCAGATCAATCTTGGTCGAACGGACCCTGAAAGGTTGGGTTCGGATCATGGGCAGTACATCTATGTGATGCACTGTCCTAAGTGTCGGACAAACTACGGGGCCAATGGGACGGACATATTCCAGAGCAGATGTCCCCATTGCCAGAATGGTGCGGAGGCGCTACCCCTGGAAAGGATGAACCTAAGTGGTGTCCAGATTCGGCAACCTATCGTTTCAGTACATATGGAGTTCCCAAGAGGAACGGGTAAGTTGTGGGGGTGAGTGGTTCATGAAGTCAGTGTAGACGCTGACCTGAGGCACGGCTCGGGCCCAAACGCAAGCACTCATTCAGACCGCTTCTTGCGAAAGAGTTCCGGGCCTTTAGCGAACTTCGAGTTGACGGCGGGAGCACTGGCCAGGCTTGTGAAGGGAGTCATATGTCTATGCCCACCGATAGTGACCGGAGGTCAAGATGACTAAGGCTAATCGTCAAGCTGCTCCTGAAGGACTTCTATTCGGGCCTGCCACGATATTCTTCAAAGTTGAAGAGGGGACGTCCCCGGAGGATTCTGTTGAATGCTTGAACTGGACCAGGAGCTATCTTCCGAACCAAAACCTGACCAAAAGGACATATCAAACTCAGTGTCCAAAAAGCGACGCGCCTAACGATTAGCCATAGCCCACATGCCTCGTAGTTGAATCCTAGCAGCTGTCGCACCCGCTATCACAAGCAGTACGAGAACGACGAGCACCTGAATGAGCAGCCAGCCAGCAGGATTATTTGTAGCGGGCATTTCCTCTCGAAACTCACGCTTGAACTCAGATGCCGTCATTTCGTGCTCACGTAAGACGTGTCCAAAGAGAGCGTCATTGTCTGCACCGTTTACTCCGCAGATTGGTATTGATTTATCACTGGCAGTTGCACTCATGAAGGAGTAGCTATCAGCGTGACGGCGGTGGCTTTGGCGTACGCGGAGGACCGCTTGGGATGCTGCGCGTCCCTGGCTTAGGCTGAGGCTGAGTTGGGGTCGGCCTCGGATTCTCTCTGAGATGAGGGGTAGTAGTCGTTGATGATTTTCCACGACTCCTCGCCGACTCGCTCATTGAGTGAGTAATCGGTTGGGATAGGAACCCGAGTAATCGTCTCAGTTCTCTTTTCCCAGTGTTCGATCGTTTTTGGATCAACATTCTGTCCCCTTTCGGCGCTATGCCAGAGTGTTACAAGCTCTGCTACGACTTCGCTAAGTTGCTCAGAGGCTGACCGAGCTAGCTGCGCCTTTCGGGAATAGTCATTCACGATTGGTATCACGGTTGCTCCGCTCACTATAAGGAACAAAACGGCGCTCGCGTACCGAGCAAGCAGTTCGTCCCAAGAGGTAAAGAGAAGAGTTGCTGCGACGATAGACGCAAGGATAGCGACGGCGGAAAAACGTATGTGGAGCCTGTCTAATCGATCGGCAATGGCTAGGTAATACCGATACTGACGATCGGCATTCTGCATCGCATCGCGTATGCGTTCTTGTGACATAGATGCACTCCAGTAAGTTTACCATAATCATCACGCCTAACGTTCATTGCAGACTGAGGCAGATCTGCTCCAGCTCGCGCTTTGATTCATTGGCAGTGCTAAGCGCATCGCGCAGGAGAGCCAGCACGTCATCAATTGCTATGATGGCATTTCGGGTGTCAATGACGTTGGCGCGAAGTCAAGCTGATTAGTCTCGTATACGGCACTCGCTTGCGCCTGACTAGCCTTCTTTTTGTGCAGGCTAGTCTTTTGCCGTACGAAGGAAGCAACAGTAAGGCAACGGATTCGGAGACTATTGCGCAGACGATCGCACCATCCGGCAACGTGTGTGGCTTGGCCGAAGGACCTAACTTCAAGGCGTCCAGCTTGCACAGCATTTGCAGCCTCTCCATAATCAAATCCATGGCTGACGCACTTAAATCAGCATTCACGCCCTTAATCGGCAATATTCGTGCCCTCGCCGGGACTTTTGGCCTACAGCGACGGCTGATGTTCGGAACTCCTGCTTTGGGCTTTGGCTCCCTCAATAGCTTTAGCCTGGCATTCCAGACCGTACCCACTGTTGCTGTTGTCGCGTGGATCGCGAGTCAGACCAACGATCCTATCGCGATCAGTTACCTCGCCCTTGGGGGACCGCTTTTGACCGTCTGGAATATCACCGTGTTCCGTACCGGATGGTCACTGCTGGGAGAAATATTCGAAGGCACACTCGATTTGGCACTTGTCTCCCGGACGCCTTTGATTCTCGTAACACTGGGTAAAGTTGGCGCGCTGGCGACCTTCTCAACCTTGGTGGGTGGCACTGCTTCGATTCTGGCGTATTTGGCCATAACTGGTTGGGTGCTCGAGGCTGAGAAACTTCCGCTCTTGGCCGCAGCATTTATAGTCGCAACGATTTCGCTGACGGCCTTGGCTTTCGTATTCGCTCCGGTCGGGGTGCTTATGGCCGGTCGGCCCGGATTCATGAACGCAATCATTCCTGCTGGGGTCGTTTTGAGTGGATTCCTCTATCCCATTGGCGTATTTCCACTCGCTGTCCAAGTGATTGCACGCCTTGTTCCTCCGGCTTGGGCAATGGACGGGACGATGGCCGTGCTGGAGGGAGCACCTATAGGGGAGATCGCCACCGACTTTTTGATTGCCCTGCTCTTGTCGATCATCTACGTAGGTCTCGTGTACGTTTCTTTCGTTCGAGTTGAGCGGCGTGTGCGAAAGACGGGGGCACTCGGAACGTTCTAGGCCGTGGGCGATGTACAACTTTCTCATACAGGCCTACTACTCGTACCGGGGCCTTTTCCTGTGGCTCAACTGGCCGTCCTATATTTCGAATATAGTCGGGCGGCCGGTCTTGTTCGTGGTGATGTTTGCGTTTCTCGGTCGCTTCTTGAGGGACCCGGAAGCTGAACAGGCCTACATCATCGGTATGTCGATCTTCTCGATCCCGGTGATAATACTGGGAGGCGTGCTTCAGTCGTTCTATCGTGAGCGCGTACTTGGCACGCTCTCGGTAATTTTCGCATCGCCTGGGAATCGCGCAGTCATATTCTTCAGCCGCGCGCTACTCCACATTCCCAATGGCATTTTAACCGCAGGCCTTGCGCTTCTTGCGGGGGCACTTTTTCTCAGCCTGCAGACACCCTCGGTCAGCTGGGCGGGTGTGGTTGCGTCAATAATTGCCGTTTCAATCTCGTGTGCGTGTTTCGCTCTTTTCCTAGGGTGCCTTGCAATCATAGTGACGGACTGGTTCTACCTGTTCTCAGGTAGCCAGGGGCTCATGATCCTAGTTTCGGGTGTCATCATTCCGACAGAGTCCTTGCCTCCGTTCCTTGAGGCGCTTGGTTTCTTGTTGCCCGTCACAAGTGGCTTGGCTGCGATGCGCTCGTCCTTCGTAGGTGACGATCTCATTACTATCGCGCCTCAATTGGGCTTGGAGATTGGTGTCGGGGCTGCCTATGCTGTCTTTGGATTTGGACTGTACAAGTGGATTGAGGCGCGAGCTCGGCGCACAGGTATCCGGGAGTTTGCGGTGTGACCACGGAACCGGTAATCGTCTGCAACGCGCTGAGGCGCGTTTATTCATCGCGCAGTCTCGTTGGCGGCAAGCGAGAGACCATCGCGCTCGACGATTTGTCGCTTGAGGTGGAAATGGGCGCAGTATTCGGACTATTGGGCCCGAACGGCGCGGGGAAGACGACAACGGTAAGGATCCTCACAACGTTGCTGCTCCCAACGGCCGGCTCGGCCTCGGTTCTGGGACATGACGTGATCCGGCAGGCTGCCGCTATAAGGCGTCGCATCGGTCTCGTGCTTGGTGGCGATCGAGGCCTTTACGGACGCCTTAGCGGCCGTCAGAACTTGAGGTATTTCGCGGCGCTGAACCACATGTCGTCTGGCAGTGCGTCCGCGCGAATCGATGAACTTCTTGACCAGATGGGCTTGACTGACGCCGGTTCACGACCAGTCGAAGAATATTCACGCGGCATGAAACAGCGATTGCATCTCGCGCGTGGCCTCTTGTCCGACCCGGAAGTCCTATTCTTGGACGAACCGACAATGGGGCTGGATCCTTCAGGTGCCCAGGAACTGCGTGCTCTGATTCCTGAACTGGCTGAGCAGGGCAAGACCATCTTGCTAACAACTCACTACATGTCAGAGGCGGACCTTCTCTGCGACCAGGTTGTAATCATCGATAAGGGGAGCGTCGTGGCCGCAGGGACGCCCTCCGATATCAAACGTACCTTTAGCCGTGTCGCCGCACTGGATATCCGCGTCAACCCCGGACGTGCGGATGATGTTGAACAGTTGACAGCTATTGCCGGAGTCGAGCGGGTGAACTTGGGGTCTGCGGACGGCGCGATCTCCCAATACATCGTGTATTCACAACCGGGCGTCGAGCTGCGGGATCCGATCACGTCGATTTTTGAAGGACGGCTAGAGGCGATTTCCGAACGAGATCCCACCCTCGAAGAAGCCTATCTGAGCATAGTGAGTTGAACGCGGACGTGTCAGGTCAAGTGTGCATAATAGTGCCAGCTAGGCGGCATAAATCAGGCCTTAGGTAGCCAGTGTTGCGTTGCACTGTCCAAACAAGGTTCCTGCCTACTTTTGACATGTACCTTCTACAGAAGCTCCTCTCAATTCTGCCTGTGATCTCTGAATGAAGACTAGGAACCCTGTTCCGTCAAGAACCCTCGATGTTGCTCCAATCGCCTAGGGCCTAAGCTCCGAAAGGGGAGGCCGCATTTCCTGCCTATTGCTGATGAAGGCAGCCAGTCTTGCCGGGAGCCTAGAGAAAAGCGCATAAAATGTCGGAGAGCATCGGGTATTCTCGATAATTTGACGAATAATGCACCTGTTCCCCAAGGGCGATTCGAAGGCACCCAAGAGATCAATCGCTTCAAGTTCGTTGGTAGCCGACAAAAGATCCTTCCCAAAGAAATAGACTGGCACACGCTCGCTCAGACCTCGCTCGTTCCGGCACTGCTGCAGGGACAGACTGCCGTTACCTGTCTCCGGCTCTGAACGTTCTCATTCGCAAAAACCTTGTCTCAACTGACCTAATACCCGCAAGTATGCTTCTGTGGTTCGATGAGAAGTGTATTCCCGAGAAGATCCTCGTCCGCTGACTGATGCAAAATAGGATGTGCCAAGCCCATGTGAGATCACGTACGCGGTGAGTTGACAGGCAAGCCCTCGATTCTCAAACTAGTTCTGTCACGATTTTCATGATAGGTGAACTTGGGGCGGCTATGGTAGTACCTGATGACCAAATTAGCGCTAGTATTGTGAGCGAACTTCATTTGGATCAGCTAATGGATAGTGTGTTAGCGACTCCAAGCGACCTTGCCTTCGTTTCTGGCTCCCGCGTTGAAGGCCTTGGGAATCCTACGTCCGACATCGATGCCTTCATTGTCACGACTGAACCAAAGCACTTTTCGACTGCATGGCTAGTGAGTCTGGGAAGATACAATATTGACTTCGAGCTATTGGAGAAGTCGGAGCTACTACAGCTGGCTGAGAACTTTAACGGGATTTCTCAGATCAACTACTCTGACGTGACTCGCATCCCTCTCTCGAACATTGACCTCTACTATCGTACGGCCATCGGGCGGGGCGTGTATAACATTGAAGCTTTTCAAACCCTTCAGAATCATTTCGATGTTGAGACAAGTAGAATTGTATATGGTCTTTGGGCCAAAGCAGCAGCGCAACAAACTCTGCAGAGGGCGAACGCGTTCTTCAGCGTGGATGAGGCAAGGGCTGGGAACCTAATTGAAGAGAGCTTGGCATGGGCGTTAGAGTTTTATTGTGCTGAGCGAGGCCAGGGGTATCCCAATCCCAAGTGGAGATTTGAAAAATTACAACGCATCACGTCCATTGATTCAGACGTATACACGCAGGCGTGGCGACTAAAGGGTCAAGGCGAATTGGGAGCGCAAGCATACTTCGCGGCGGCATCCGCTTTTGTGAGGCAACTTGGAATAGATGTTGGGAGTCCCTCTTCAGATGGAGATACCATTCTTGGGAACCTTTCAGTTCGTATAGTAGCCGCACCCGACGTGCTGCGACTCGGCGAAGAGAACTACATCGTCAATGAGAAACGCATGCTCCGGTTGTCTGAGGTTGGTCTTTCCATCTTGGAGTCTCTTCAATCAGGAATCGTGCCCAGTCAATTGCAAGCATACGTAAGGCGGGAGCATGACGTATTGATTTCGGAAGACGAAATAGTATACGTGCTTGAATTGCTAGCCTCGGTAGGCGTGTTGGAACACAGTGATGGCACGCCAAACTCAGGACCGTGGAGGGTGCTATGACATTACAGCATCAAGTCTCCAGTATTCTAGACGTGGGTGATCCGAACATAATTATCCGCCGTTTGAGGCCAACCGTACGGACTTTCGTCGTCGCCTATGAGAATGCAATGTTGGATGCCGTGGGCGCTCTGGAATCAGGTCAGCTTGGCATGGCCTTTGTTCGGGCGAAAATGGCTGCACGAGCGGGCCTTGATGCCTTTCTGGCATGGAGTGGAATATCGCTGCCGGTTCCAGACCAGCTTGCAACTGTTTCGCGGCTTTGGGGCAAGGATTCTGAAATTCTTCAAGAAACTCTAGCCATCCGTAGAGCGAATCCTATGTCCGAATCGGAAATAAGCCAACTGACTGAAGATGTTCGCCGTTACGTGGAGGAGACCCTTGGTCTAGACTGGTGCAAGAGGTTTGGCAGTCAGACCAACGAAGGGGGATACCATACATTTTCTGACTTTTGTGCGGCAATCTACGATCTTGCCCAGGAATTGAACATCTCCCTACCTCCAATCTACAGTGAATATAGGGCCAAGATTGAGTTGCGGAAGGCTATTTGGGGCCGTTAGTTGTTTAGCGACGCTGAATCCTCAGGACAGATCGGGTTCGAGTATCCCGGTCAATTTCGAGTGAAGCGATGCGAAATGTTCTTGATTTGAGATTGTTCCCTCAACGAGATACCAATCAAGATCGGGCATTTCCTTCGCGGGGATTTCAGAATCGGCTAAGATCCACTTCGGAAATATTGCATCATCAAAGACCAACGAATCCTGAGTTGCAGTGCGGACCTCCTCCCGTGTCGCTCTTCTAAACGCAAAGGGTTTATCGGACCAGTCAACAATTAGGGCCATCTTGGTCAAAGCGAAGGGTGCAATATCGACACCCATGCAACTATGGAGGGCTGAAGGCTGAACGTGAATTTTTGGTTCCTCGGTCCCGATATCCCAGACCTCTCCACCAATCTCTCGAATGCCTTTCAATTGTGGCGAGCTGTACAGCGTTCCTACGCCGATGCGAAGCGCCTGCGGCGAACCTAGAATGTGTTTCCCTTCTCTGGACAGCCAGATCTTGTCGTTGGACACAAATCGCCAATGAGGAGCAGCGCTCAATAGCTGAAGTATTGACGTGGTCTTCCCTTTTCCTTTGGCCCCACAGATCAGAATTCCCTGTTGTCCCACCGACACGGCTCCTGCCTGAACAGGAATCCATCCGTCTGCAAGCCTGTGGTGCAACAGGCCTCGTGCAAGCCGCATTGGGTCTCCAGTGAGACTCGGATCTCGAGAATGCAGGAAAGCAATGAGCGTCTTGCGCTCCTCGCTCCACAAATAAAGTCTTCTGCAATCCACCGATTGGACGACTAGAACCGGAGATTCGGTTTCAACTTTCCAAGCACGCTTGTTTCCGTGAAGCGAAATCTCACTTGCCTTGATTCGTTCTAAGTTGACTGCAGGCACTGTGGGGGTGTAGTAGGCAAGGAGTTTCCATTCATCCTGTGGGACTTGAGGCGAGAGTCTGCCAGCCAGTGCGTAACCCGCAAACATATCAGCCGTTGTTTCTAAGCTTCGCTTATCATTTGTGACAATCTGGACAGCGCTCTCACCAGCATGACCATCCGGCAGAACCAATTCGAACCGTTCCTTGTCCAATGCTCCGGTCAAACTCTCTATGGCGTTCTCGACCGACTCAAAAAACTCTTCCGAACATTGTCTACCGTCCTGTATGTCCGAGAAGAGAACTAGACGCTCTTTGTACAGCTCACGATATTCTCTTGCCAGATCGTTCGGCACCTGCGCACCTATTTCTAAGCCCTCTGATATCGCGTGTGTCAACCTTGTGCTACTGATGCCCCCGGTGCTCTCCGGTTGTCGACTAACGACGCGGCAAGCCAGACCACTGTATTCTTGGAATTCATCTAGTTCGTCCCACGATCCGGCATAGACTACTTCAGGTGGGTGAGTGAATTTGGACAGAGCGTCGCCAACCCACTGGCGGGAATCAATGGTGTCGTCCAGCAGCTCAATTTGAGCTGACCTTCCGCCTATGATTCGAGCGACGTTCCGTCTGCGTTCTTCCGGCGTAACGAAAGTTCTGGCATCAACGTACTTCTGATCAGCCTTCGCGATAGCGACATTTACGAATTCACATTCCTCGAAAGCTCTATCAATTAGGCGTGCGTGGCCATTGTGAAGGATCGAAAAGCGCCCTACTATGAGACCCGATTTGAAGCGTTTTCCGCTCTTGGGGTCGTAGACAACGCGAAAACCGATAGCATTTCCTGTCGACATGCTCCAGATGGCAGACTGTGTACCGATGGACAAGTTCTGTCTGCTATAGCTCCACCCTCCTCCCTTGATGAAATACCTCCTATCGCGGAAGGAGGTTTTTGTCCGATAGTCGGTATCTGGAGTTGATGTCCATTCCCATACATTTCCGCACAAGTCCATTATCCCTAGTTGACTCGCTTCGTACCGGCCAACGGGCGTCGTATCTCCAACATGTTCCCCGAAATTCGCTCTTTCAGGGCCGGGGTCGTCATCACCCCAAGGGTACTTGGTTGTGTGGGCATTGGTCGCGACAAATGTCCACTCATCGACGGTTGGTAGGCGTCCTCCTACAAAGCTACTATATGCTTGTGCGCCTGCCCAGGTCACGTGTGTAACAGGATGCATAGAATACCCTTGGAGAACCTCAAATCGGTTCATCCCCGGGTTCCAACGAATCCGCCTGTTGGGGTTCTGAATATAGTAGTATTCGCGACATGTTTCTTCATCGTAGGAACACGCATTCAGGAAACTGGCAAACTGCAAATTCGTTACGGGTGCCGATGAAACGTATAGGACCCGGTCAGTGAGATGGAGTCGTACATAGTTAGCGTCAAAAGGTAAACTCATGATGAACTCGCTAGGAGACGGGAATAATTCTCAGCGCATATGTCATTGATGACCTTCATGTCATCCTTGTCGAATAGTGTTCGGGGAGCAACAGTATCCTCTCCTCCTCTGTATGTAGAGTACAGACCTCCTCTTGTCGACTGTCGTTTCTCGTGGAGCTCTGACATCACTTCGTCGGTGACACTGAGCCCGAATCTTGTGAAGAGTTCAGTTAGAGTCGCCTGCGGCTGAAGAATCAGCCTGTTGTAGTCAACAAGGTGGATGTCATGCATTCTCTTCTCAAGGAATCGGATCATCAAATGAGCCCTCCAGTTCCAAATGTGCGCCAGTACCTCGATATCGGAGAAACTCACATTGGTCCCGGTCACGAACCTTCGCACATGTTTCTCAAATTTGCTGCGATATGACCACGTTTCGAAGAAACCACCGGTCAAAAGCGAAGCTATAACTTCATCAGGGCGTCGAAAGAGAAACAAATAGCGGAAGTGTGGGAATAGCCTCTCAATCCAGGCTAGTTTCGTTGTAACTGTCGTCTCCTTTACGACAGTTACACGCTCCGTATTGTGAAGCCACCTGCTGAATTGGGCCAAATAGCGAAGATCCTGGGAATACGATGGAAGCGTGCGAATGCCTTTGTCTGGATCGTATGCAGAACTATCCCAGTACTCCAGTTCACTATTCATAATGGCGGGTAGATATTGATTCATAGGCTCCACCATGACATCGACTGCAGGATGCTCCCTCAGTATTGAGGACAGGAAATTGCTTCCGCTTCTCGGGCTTGAGAGTAGAAGATAAGTTGGGGCGGGGCCGTATGAAGGGAGGGACATCATCCAAGGATTCACAGCAGGAGAGACAATTGCAGGAGACCTGCCAAGTCATTAACTTGATGCAGACTCTTCGACTCCTTGAAGGTCTTTGCGTCTTCCGACCGATTTAGCCAGACGGCGGACATGCCTGCTGCCGCCGCTCCATAGAGGTCTTCGGTAAGCGAATCCCCAACATGGATACATTGATCTACGCTGCGGTTAAAGCGAGCGGCAGCGATCTCAAATATCTGTGGCGCAGGTTTGGCAACGCCGGCCGTATCCGAGACTATGATTGCCCCAAAATAGGCTCCCAATTCCAGGGCTTCTAACTTGCGCAGTTGTTGCGCCAAGTTTCCGTTGGATATGATGCCCATACAGAATCCTCGGCGCCGCAGGGTCTCCAAGGACTCCACTACGTCTCCGAAGAGTACCCAGCTAGCTTCGTATTTTGCCAGATAGTCTTGAAAGAGTCTCTCAGCTTCTTGCTCACTCATAGGACGGCTTGCAACCTCTCGGCACCTCAACTGTCTCTGCTCTGCAAATGTAAGCGTACCGGCGACAAACTGCGGAAAGAACTTCTTGCTGGCCGCTGCCCAGTGCAAGACAAACTCCTCTGTAGTTTCTGCAAGAAGATCTTTGGAGTGGGTCTCGAAAAAGAGTTGGGCCCCATGTTCTTCAGCTCTTTCGTGATCCAACAGCGTTCCATCCAAATCAAAGAAGAGAGCAGGTCTACCCGGATCACAATGCCGAGTCCGCGAAACAGAGGCTGGTGTGGACATTAACAATACGCTCGGACTTTCGGGGGACGGCGCAGCCTAGGTATCACCTCGGCGCGTGGTGGACATTAGGCAGATTCACTACGGATACACTACAGAACCCTCTACATCCAGTCAAACGTAGGCTGGCTGCGGTGCTATTCGTCAATTGGCGACTGGTAGCCGAATTGAGTCACGCGTTCAGTAATGATCACGCTCGACTGCTGTCGATTCATGATTCGCGCCAGCTCTATTGGCGTCGTGCAAAGTGAGGAAACCCACCACATTTAGTGATTGGTGGGGACAGTGGCAGCCGCTGTCGCTCATCAAGGCTTCTTTTCTAGCACCCTGCGGTAAGTTCGTGGCTGTTAGCCAAAACTACTCAGACTGTTGGCCTGCGGTCACTGGCGTCAAGGGAACAGTCTGTCGAACAATAGCAAACGCGGGGAGTGGGACGTTTTCGCATCGTGGTGAGCCGGATGACGTGGCGTCTCGCCCCAAGCAAAGCACTTCGATTCGCCACCTATTCTCATTCTGCCTTTGTAATTGGGTGATTCCGGTCCGATGCCCACCACCTGCTGCGGGGACGCAAGCATGATTGGTTTACGGCCAACCCCCTTTATGGACGACGTGACCAGATGCTCAGGGGAACGTGAACTCCCGCCCGGCGCACCTCCTCGTGCGCAACCCTTCGAAAGTGCGGAACAATCATGGGGTCCTCGACAACGACGATCAGTGTAGGCACGACACCGTGGTCATCAAGGGGATGTGTCGTCGAGTAGTAGCGCAGGTACGGAGCGAGGCGTCTCCGCATCGTCGAGGGCCGGACGGCACGGCGTTCATATTCGAGGAAGAACGCTCTTATGTCGTCGCCCCGCCCGAGCATGAGGAAGGCATCGGGATGGACGGATTTCTGGACATTCTCGTGCCGAAAGTGGCGAGCGGCGCGGTGTGGAGGATCCAATTGGACGAGCTGCCAACCCTCGTTTCTCGCCGTCGTGATCGTCGATGCGAGGTACGAGTGAACGGCGTCGGTGTGCGTGATGTGGCGCAGCAACTGCCGCAGACGCCGCCCCGGTACGGCCCGCCAATCGACAGTTACCGCATCGGCGGCGTCACCTGCGCCCCAGCGCCGCCGCGCGAGGGCAACGGACGAGCGATCCCCGCGAGCAAGCATACCGAGGGCGCGGTCGGACAAAACGAGTCGTCGACCATTGAGTGACGTGGTGTGGAGCAGGTCAGCTTGCTTCAATCGCCCGGTGATCTGCGAGAACAAGGGCGGCTTGAGTCCGAGCAGAGCTCGCAGATTGGTGGCTGTGATGCCCGGCCAATCGGCAATCAGTTCAAGGGCGCGCTTGTCGGCAGGAGTCAAGGCCGATGGGAGTAGATGGGAGGGGATCGCCGCGAGTGCCGAGGCAGCACGCAGGGGAACGGTCAGAGACGCTCGCGAGGCGATCCGCTCCGCGAGGACACTCCCTTGACCGGCATGTCGGCCCACGATGGATTGCATGTCGAATCGCGTATTGTCGCGTGAACCCCGCCAGACGGCGTCGTCCACGAGTGCGGTGGCTACGTCGTTTTCCGGACCAATGAAGACGGGAACCCGGATCCTGGCGAGTGTACGGCGCATTGTGCGGAGCTGTATTTCGTCGGGCGCGACGAACAGCAACACGCCGGGCAACGGCCCTCGAAGCAGCTTCTGCAACCGCCTATCGAACGATGCCCGATCAGACGTGCGTCCGCGTCGAATGATCCCGATGGTCCGTCTGCCTTGAAGGATGACGACCGCGTCCAGTGGGTGTGCCCGGTACAAGTGCACGGAGATCGGGGCGGTGACTCCCGAGATCGTCTCAATGACGGAGTAGACGATCACCAGCGCGTCGAGCCGTTCGAGCAGGAGCCGCAGCCACTGAGCGGAAACGGGACGCGACCGGAGAACATCGTCGACCGTGTTGCGGTTGCTGTGTGCAAGATGTCGGACGCCCTGAGCCGTCAGTGAGTACCGCTTCGTGTGCTGGCCGAATCGCGGGGTGTGGGCAACAGAGCTCACCAATCCACCTGTCGTCAGCCGCCGGACCGCCTGGTAGACGGTGCTCTCGGGGAGGCCGGTCAGCGACGCCAATTCCAGTCGGTCAAGGAGAGGCATCTCGACCAGACTGTTGAGAACGATGTCAGCGGTCGTTGCCGTCACGGTGTCTCCTTCGTACTCGTCTCTCCGTCGCGGGCCCGGTGTGCGTCACCTATGTGTCCGTTCTTCCTTCTCCGATGCGGAACGTCGTTCCCGGTGTTCGTGCCCACAGTGGACGCATCGGGCGATACGTCGCCCACGGGCGGCGTACCGTTCGTCATTGCGCCATCGGCGCTCTTAGGAAGCTCACCGGCGGGTCCGTCGAGAATCGCGTCGCGGATCTGAATCGTGGAGAGGCTCGTGGTGTAGTCGACGGTGCCCTCCCTGATGCGCCACGCAACATCCATGTCGCCGCGCTCCGGTTTCCGTACCTCCATCGAGAATGCGGGCAGCCTCGCCGTGCCGACCGTCGCGCGGACGTAGCAGTGATGGACCGACAGACCGGTGATGTCGTCGATGGAGACGCGGCTCGAACCTAGCTCGTCCACCAGGAGGCGGGCGTCACCAGAGGCGACCTGGAAAACGGCGAGGCAGCCGACATTGGCGAGGATGCTGTGGCGGAGGACGGGAGAGAGGTCGTCGAGTTTGGCGAGGCTCTGCGTGGCGAGGATGAAGCTCGCCCCGAACTTCCCCAGCTCCGACAGCATCGCGTCGTAATCCACTCCGGGCATGGACTGCATCTCATCGACGACGACGAGGACGCCGCGGCGTTCCTCCGGTGGAAAATAGCCCTGCTCGCGGATCACGGCATCGACCAAATTTCGCATGGACGACCCGACGTGCGCAGCGACTTCGCGGCCGGCCGCGCCCTGCGCGGTGGAGACCAAGAGGATTCCGCCGTCCCTGATTGTCTGTCGGATATCGACGGTGGAGCGGCTCTGTCCCAGGATGGCACGGGTCCTCTCCGAAGACGCGTAGTAGGACAGGCGAGTCTGGACGGGCGCGACGGCGTCGGCCTGGTACTGGCGATTCCAGCCGGTGAAGTCGCGCTCCCACCATCGCCGGATGAAACGATCATCGATCTGCCTGAGCACCTTCTCCCTGAAGGACGCATCGTTAGGCGCAAGAAGGCGCAGGGCGTCGAGGATGGTGTACTGACGGTTGGCCTCTCGCTTCCTGTTGGCCTCATGCAGAGTCTTGACGACGTGCTCGATGATGGACTGCATGCGCGGTCCCCACTGGTCCCAGAGGCCTCGCGCGATGCGGACGACAGAGTCGGCGGTGCGGTCGCGATCGGTGAAGACGCGGGTGTCGAGGAGGTTGACGCCCGGTGCGCCGTTGTGGTCGGCGAGGTCGATGAGCCTCACGGCGTCGACAAGATCATGGGGGACGTGTGCGAGGAGGGACGAGACGAGATCGGCATGGGGGTCGATTACGACGATGGCGTCATCGTCCCGGCCGAGTGCCTTCTGCTCCATCTTGTGGGCGACGATGTGCTGCATGAGTGTGGACTTGCCCATGCGGGTGCGGGCCACGTAGAGGTGATGGCGTCGCAGCAGGTCGTCAGGGAAACGGACGCGGCCGGGCGGATCGGACGTCGCATCACCGACGTGCGCACCGATGGCGAGCTCTCGTCGGGCGGGGGGCAGCACACGGGAGCCGGACCGTTCGATGGGAGGCGTCTCATCGCGGGTTGCGGGGGGATGCCAGAGTGCGGCGACCTCTCTGACGCCGAGGACGCTGTGCCTGCCGAAAAGGCCAGGGCTCGTGGGGGCGAGGGCGACAGTGTCGGGCTCAGGCCGAATCTTGTGTCCGACGAAACGGGCGCCGGAGGGGTTGTCGTAGTGCCGATAAGCCGCCGCGGTCTTCCGGAGAAGCTCCTCCCCACGGCTCCTGCCCTCGCGGGCATCGACGACGGCGGTGATGCGGAGCTCCGCTTCGAACGCCATACGCGAGAGCTTTTCGCGGGCCGATTGCGAGTCCCGGAGGTTCCCCTTGCCGCCCCTGATCTTCGCCCACAGGATCGCCGCCGTGAGCGCGGCCAGCACAGCCCCGCCCGCGAGACCGATTGCCTTCAGGACGTCGCCGTCCTGCCAGTACTGCCACGTCCTGAATCCGACCAGCGCGGCGATGCCGAGGACCATGAGGCGGACGATCTCGCCGTGGTTGACCTGTGACTCCTGCTGGGTTGGCCTCTGGGCAGTGGCCGACTGCCGTTCGAGTTGAAGCTCATAGGGAGCAGCCCACTGTGGTCCGAGCGAGCGGAGCAACAGTCGCGAGACGGCCCGCTCGCCGCGGCGCAGCGGAGAGAGTGCGCCGATTGTTGCGAGCATGGGGTCCGAGCCTTCGTCGGAGAGCACGTCCTCGCTGAACTGCTGCAGCGACGCATGCGGAGGCCCGCCTGACCGGAGGGACATGGTCCACGCCTCCTGGTCGTCGCGGACGAGCAACGGATCCTCGTCCGGGTCGAGCCGTCCGACACGGGCCTGCGGGTAATGGGCTGCGATCTGAGCGGCGACACTCCGGGAATCTTGACAGCGCGCGAGCAGCCGCACGCCGTCTTCGTCGCCCACGAGTTCTAGCGAGAAGGGCTCGGGGAAGGCAATGGACTGGAGCATGTTTTCGACGCCTAGGAGGGTGCGCTCGCCGGAGCGTGGCGGCGTAATGGCGAGGATGACTGGTTCGCTCATCCGGCGTGAGCCGAACAGCCCGCTTAGCAATGAGAACGGATTCATGTGATGCCTCCTTTGTGTCAGGTGACGGTGCTCTGTGACGGCGGCGCGCGACATTTTCCGATCGAGAACCGGGGCTTCAGGTCTGGTGCGAATGGACACCACTAAGTACATATGTTCTTATACTCTCGGTGGGTGTCAAGGTCTCCAAGCACGTCTCTTGTGGCGGGTACGCGTCTCGAGGCGTGCGGGGTGTACAGAGATTGAGGGTGTAATCGGGAACAAAGCGGAGGTTGTTTACTGCGTCGTGATGCGGGACACGGGACGTGAGGGGCGCTGCGCGCAAGAATCTCGAGTTGCGTTCGGACTGTGACTCGGTTCCCCAACTGGCCAATTGGCGAGCACCGTTTTTTCCGCAGAGACGGCGGGACACCGACACCATCTCTCAGATTGGATCGACACCGAAAACGGTGGTGAGACGGAGGTGACGCATGGAAGACGATTTTCTGATGCTTGAAGACCCACGGGAGCAGTCGACGGGTGAGAAGCTCTCGCTGATGGTCCTGCTGGAGCGCATTGTGCGGGAGCAAGGGCAGATGGGGGCGGCCGAGCTTCTGGGGGTCAACTACAAGACGGTGGCGGCGGCCCTGGAGACGCGGCATCTCTCTCGCAGGATGACGCACGCCCTCGAACTTCTGCTGCTGTCGGAGGAGAACCCTATCTTCCAGAAGTACCAGGACCGGTTCGCGGTGATTGACGAAAGACTGGACGGGCTGGAAAACATCGCCAAAGAGTTGGTTGCCGGCGTCGAGGGGCTGCGGACATCGCTGGATACGCATCGGGCAGCGCAAGAGAGGCTGAATCGTTCTTTGGAGCGACGAATCGGTGGTTCGTTGCGTGTCGAAGCAGAATCACGTGAAGCTAGGGAGACGAAGCCGGCGAGTCGGGGCAAGGGCGTGACACCGATGGCAATCGAGGCTCCGGCGAGACCCACGAGGCCGACCTTCCCGAGAAGGGACTACGACGAGATCGTTACCGTCGAACCCTCTCCCGACGATTCGTATGTGTACGGCAAGGCGTGGCCCATGGTGAGGGAGTGGCGGATGCTCCGGGGCAATCATCCCGTGAGGGGGGACACCTTGTCGTGGATGGAGAGGCAGGAGCGCCTACTAATGGTGGAGCTGGCGCTGTTGAACGATCACGGGCTGACCTTGCCTCCAGATGCGCAGCCAATCGACGACCACTGGCGGCGGCACGTGACGGGGTGGCGGTTGAGGGATTTGCGGGTGGTCCGCAGGCGGATTCTTCGTCGCAAGTTGCTGCGCTGGGTGAGACGTCTTGCCACGTTCGGGGCGTGGTGGGGGTGAGGGCGATGGGTCGGTCATTGGGAAGTTCCTGCTAACTCCTGCAAGCAAAAGTCGAACAAAAGTAAGCAATCGGGGTCGCTGTGCCCGAAAACTCTTGCCTCCGGCGTCCTCCGTGTGAAGAATGGCAGGGTTGTTTGGCTTTTCCAGCGTTTCCGACCATAGAAACCTGGACGGGTTCACCCGAATGACCTGCGCCGCACATGGGGATCGATTGAATTCTCTACGAGCGGACGAAGTCGGGGCCATCGCCTTCCGCGGCGGGTGACGAGAGAGGGTTGAGCTTCTCCCCATTCTCATCACGAACACGGAACATCGCTCCCCGGGGCGAGAGGCGGATCACGGCTGGGAGTCATTTCTCAGGCGAGGTCACCTCGAACAGCGGGAATCGACGGACAGGGTGCCGAGCGCGACCTGATCCCATCTGCATCAGTCGGAACGGTATGAGCGATTCGGCTGATTTGACTTGCCCGTCAGAACGACATCGGTCGTAGCTAGGCGGGACTCACGCATCGCCGGTCTCGGCTCTCGCTGCAGGCCGGCGTTTCCATCTCGGGCGGCGGCTTCGACGTGTGTCCACTGAGTGGCGTCGGCGGCTGCGTCCACTGAATTCCCTTTCAACCCGCGCGACGGCTTGGCATCCGGCAGGCGGCGGGCTTTGACGTTCCACTCGTAGATTGCACTTGACCTGCGCCTTGGATGCCGGCGTGGGCCGCCATCGGCCATTTCATGGCCAAGAAACCAACGGAGACAGTCCCGGCGACGGGACACAAGCAAGCGGGACTGTCTCCACCCGGGGCGTCCCGCTTTGTCCAATCAGGAGGAAGCGAGATGTCCACGACGAAGACCATCGAGAGAATCGAGACCGAAGTGCAGGCAGCCGCGCGACGGAAGGGACTCACCTTCGGCGAGCTGGCGACCAAGATGGGTGTGACGATCGGTTACCTGTCGCAGGTCGCGAACGGACACCGCAAGTGGACGCCGAAAATGCGGGCGAAGGTCATCGCCGTGCTGGGCGAGGTGCCCGGTCAGGGGAAGGTCCACATGCGGCAAGAACCAGTCGACGGCGAGAGCACGTACATCCGCGAGCGCGCCCGCGAACTGGGTCTCACGATGCGCGACGTGGCCGCGCGAGCCGGCTTGTCGGCTACCTATGTTTCCCGCGTGTCTCGGGGACACAAGATCATGACCGTGGACGTGCGGAGAAGGTTGGAGGCGGCACTGGAGGGCACTGCTGAAGTCGCGTCTGCGGAACGTGCCGATGTGAACATTCAGGCGCTGTGGGACCGCATGAACGCGCATGACATCAGCCAGAACAAGGTCGCGCAGCAGGCGGGGATCACGTCGGGCCACCTGTCGAGCATCATGTCTGGCCAGAGGAGGCCGTCGCCGACGGTACTCAGGAAGCTGCACGACGTGCTGTTCCAGCCATCGAAGGCCGAACTGCGCGTGATGCCCGCCGAGGTCAAGGTGGTGGGCTGGCGCAAGGGCGAGCGCAGCGGCATGGTCGTGCGCGAGAACGATGGCAAGACCGCTCGCATCGGCGGCCGCATGCCTGACGGCGCGAACGTCGAATTCGCCTACCGTACCGGCTATGACGGCACAGGCCGCACCTACGTCCACCACGTTATTCAGCGGGGGTGCTCAGCGTTACTGACGAGGAAAGGCGTTAATTCCAGCTAGGCACAAACAGCTTGAGCGGGAGTCCCGGACTAGACATCGGGGCTCCCGCCATCGCTTACAGGCGAGATTCGCTATGGCAGCAGATATACCGCCACGAGGAGGCAGAGCACCATTGCGGTCACCATCCCGATTGATGAGGACATGACACCCAGCCCGATAGGTGCCTCAAAGGTCAGCTGGATGGCAAGTGCTGAGGCAAGCATCGTCCACATGAAGGCCATGATCACTGACACCTCTCCCACGAACGGGATGGGCGTCAGGATCAACAGGATGGCAGGCGCGAATACGAAGCCGAACCGGCGGATGAACTGCAGGTACGTCACGGTCTCCACCTCGACTTCGAACAAACTGGCCAGCACCCGGGCGAGTAACCATGCAGTCGCGCTGAACAGGAGCCAGTAGAGCATCCCCCACATGCTCATCAGCATGAATCCCACGGGTGCCCCGCCAAGAGCGCCTCGCATAACATCGTGGATTGCCGAACCGGTGCCCCACGCGGCGGCAACGACGACCACCGCCAGCAAAGACTGCCGAATCGCGCCCGCGTCAAATGCGAACTCCCAGTAGAGCCCTCTATCTGCGAGCGCCGCGCGGGCCATGCGGCTGGCTAGTTGCTTTGCCGTAGTCATATTGTCCACTCGTCGAGATTCGGGCCTCCAAGTCAGACTGAAGACGGTTTCAGGGATCCGTGGATTCCGCAGGATCCAGCAGACGCGATTTATGCTATAATCGCTCTATGACAAACATTGCAGAACAGACCGGCATCTCGGCAACCGTGCAGGCCATCCACGCTGCTCTTGATTTTACTCAAGCAGGGTCTGCTGATCCACTCCGCGTGTCATTCGCGACAGCTAAAGGTACGGGCTATGACGCGTGAGCATGTTGATCATGGCGACATCGTGAGATTCGCTCAGGACAGGGTGAACCTTCCGCGAGACAATGCGAATATGTACCGCGCTCAGGCACGTCGGCTCCGAGAGAGGCTGGACGGATATCTGAGCGAGAATCCCGACTTCACTCTCAGAAGGATCCAGCTCTCGGGTAGCCTTGCAAAGGGAACCGCACTGCGCTCCTTAAATGACATCGACTTAGCCTGCTATATCAGCGGGGCTGATACGCCACACGAGGTAGCTGATCTCCTAGAATACTTGGCAGGACGTCTCCGGACGGCATTTCCGAACTTCAGCCCGGATCAAGTGAAGCCTCAGACTTACAGCGTCACGGTTTCATTTCGCGGTACTGGTTTGGACGTTGATGTGGTGCCCATTCTCTATGATGGAGACCCACAGTGGTATGGGAGGCTTGTCAGCCAGGACGACGGCTCTTTCTTGGAAACCAGCATACCGCTCCACCTCGAATTCATAGACAGGCGGAAAAAGGCGCAGGAACAGCACTTCTCGCAGGTCGTACGCTTGGTGAAGTTCTGGGCCGGTAGGCTGAAAGATGAATTGCCGGGCTTTCGATTCAAGTCCTTCATGATAGAGATGATCCTCTCACACCTTTGTGGCAAGCGGCTCGACCTTTCTGACTACCCTGAGGCGCTTCAGCACTTCTTCACATACGTTGCCAGCACCGACATGCGAGAGAAGATCTTCTTTACGGACTACTACCCTTCATCGGCGGTTAGATCGTTCTTCGACCCGGTGCAGATCGTCGACCCAGTGAATGAGAAGAACAACGTTGCCGCCCTGTACACCGATGCTGAGGCTGACGCGATAGTCGAAGCTGCCTTGGAGGCGGGTGATGCAATAGACGCAGCTCTTGGCGCACCGACAAAGCAGGAGACGGTTTACTACTGGCGAAAGGTCTTTGGCCCTTCGTTTCAAATCTGAGGAGGAAGATGACTTATAGCTACTCGGTCACTGAATCGTTTACTCGTACCCATGCTAAGCATATTGCGGCGAAGGTTGCCACCGATCTCAAGCGAATGCAGAGGTTCTACGGCGAGCCGGCTGACGACCGAATTGCCGACTATGAAGCGGAGGCCATAGAGTTCCTCAAGGAAGGATTCCTAGGCTCTGTTACTTATGGCTTCCGCCGCAATGGCATCTTGATCGCGCCGACTTTGCGTTACACGGCCCGGGATCTCGCCGGTGCATCCGCCGTTGACGATGATCCTGGGCGAATTCGCCCAGGCGAGGATATCAGTGGAGCATCCTTCTACAGCTACTTGATATGCAGTCCTGCATGGGATCGACTGACAGAGCGGGAGAAAGAGGCATTCAGCAGCCGTCTTCCTTTCCAAAGGAGTGGTGCGCCGGAACCTGGCATCAACGGCTCTTGGAGCGGAGACCTCATTTACTCAGCAGGTGGTCGTGCCCTAAATCGCGCCAGCTTGAGGAGCTACCGATGACGACTCCGCCCGACATCGACGAACTGTTTGATCGTCGCATCACTTACCCCGACATTGACGCCCGGCAACGTCTGTCCCGTCTCGTCGGCTTGGATGACCACAAGGCACGCTTGGCAAAGATGCTCCAATTGCTCGTCAATCCGAAAAGTCTAGAATCGTGGGCGGAGATGCATCATCCAACAGCCATTGACCTCGTCAATATCGTGTCGAGAAGGCCCCCACTCGTTGTACTTGCCGGTGATGTCGGATCGGGGAAGACGGAGCTTGCGGAGACCATAGGCGACTACGTTGCCCGCATTGAGGGCGTTAGCATAACGCTGTTTCCGATGAGTCTCTCCACCCGCGGACAGGGGCGTGTCGGGGAGATGACGCAACTACTGTCAGCTGCATTTGATTACACCTTTGATGAAGCTCAGAAGCTGAAGGACGCAGACGGTCCCTCGCGTGGAGCTGTCATTCTGCTGATAGATGAGGCGGACGCCATTGCTCAGTCGCGTGAAGCCTCGCAAATGCACCATGAGGATAAGGCTGGAGTGAATGCGCTTATTCGGGGTATAGATCGCCTCGCTAATGGCAAACTTCCAGCTGCCGTCATTATGTGCACCAACCGGCTTGACGCATTGGACCCAGCAATACAGCGCCGTGCTGCTTATATCCTTGCTTTCGGTCGACCAGACCGTGCACAGCGGAAGGCTCTGCTAGCTCCTCACTTTGAGGAATTACGCTTTTCAGAGAATCAGGTCGACACGATCGTCGACGCAACTGGACCACGCCGCGAGGGAGAGCATGGCTTTACGTTCTCGGACTTGGTGCAACGCCTGCTGCCGGACATCGTGCTCGACGCTTACCCAAACCGGCCAGTAAACCCTGCCCGAGCAATCGAAATTGCTCAAGCCATGGAACCGACGCCACCATTTCAGGGGGCTCACCATGAGTGACTGGTCGCTTGAGAATCTCCTTGCCAGTCTGCATGACGACATCCAGAGACGCTTGGAGATCGCTCGAAAGAGTTTCGCGCACTCGGGCACCAAAGGAGATGCCAGCGAGAACGTATGGCTGGACCTTCTCAGGAGATACCTGCCTCAGCGCTATCAAGCCGCTAAGGCTCATGTGGTAGATAGCGGAGGCACATTCAGCGATCAGATTGACGTGGTCGTATACGACCGTCAGTACTCGCCTTTCATCTTCCGGTACGAAGAGCAGACCATCGTCCCTGCGGAAAGCGTATACGCCGTGTTTGAAGCCAAGCAGACGCTTAATGCCGAGCACGTCAAGTATGCCCGCGCGAAGGTGGCCAGCGTGCGGCGACTTCACCGGACGAGCCTGCCGATTCCCCATGCGGGAGGCACTTATCCTCCGAAGCCGCTAATTCCGATCCTAGGGGGTTTGCTGACCTTGGAAAGTGATTGGCAACCCGCGCTCGGCGATTCACTGCGCTCAGTGCTAGATGAAGGAACGGCTGAGGACCAACTCGACCTCGGCTGCGTTGCTGCCCATGGATACTTCAAGTTCGAAGCAGACGACGGAGAATATGTAGTGCACGCTGGCGGTAAACCCGCAACTGCTTTTCTGCTCGCGCTGATTTCGCAACTCCAATTCAGTGGAACTGTACCGATGATTGATGTTCAGGCATACGCACGGTGGCTCTCAGACTGACTTAGGAGTGGCATTCATGGCCGACATCAAAGATCAACTAGAGACACCGGCAACCTTACAGGCCATCCGCGCTGCTCTCGATTTTACTCAAGAGCAACTCGCGGAGCGACTTGGCGTGTCGTTCGCGACAGTCAACCGATGGGAGGGCGGCAAGTCGTCGCCGCAGAAGGCCGCGCGCACCGCCATCGCCGCGCTCGCGGACGAAGCCGAGATCGATGTTGCCGATATCTCCGGGAACGAATCTAACGCTGCCGTCCAGGTCACTGGCCGCAGATCCCGCAGGGGCCGCTCTACTGAACCCACCACGAAGCCGATGGAGCAGATGCTATGGGACGCCGCCTGCTCGATTCGCGGCGAGAAGGACGCCCCCA
Source organism: Dehalococcoidia bacterium (assembly GCA_009841045.1). GTDB lineage: Bacteria > Chloroflexota > Dehalococcoidia > UBA6926 > UBA6926 > VXMO01. The sequence goes on along the minus strand of VXMO01000031.1, from coordinate 24,314 downwards.
AGTTCAAGGACTACTTGCTGCCACTCCTCTTCCTCAAGCGCCTGTCCGATGTCTTCGATGATGAGATCGGCAGGCTGGCCGATGATTACGGCAGCCGCGAGGTCGCGTTGCAAATCGCTGAGGATGACCACGAGGTTGTGCGATTCTATCTGCCCCCGGAAGCTCGCTGGGGGATCGTCAATGGGCGCGAGCACTTCGATTGGCCGCCCGATGAGCGCGGGCGCAGCACGCGGCCAAACGACATCGGTGAGCATCTGACCCGTGCTGTGCGCGCCGTCGTGCGCACCAACCCATCGCTCGCCGGCGTCATCGATCTGGTCGACTTCGCCGGCGAGCGGAATGGCGAGCGAGAAATCAGCGCCGCCCGCCTCTCCTCCGTCGTGGAGACGTTCTCCGATCCTCGCTATCGGCTCGGCCTCGGTGACGTGCAACCAGACTTTCTCGGCCGCGCCTATGAATACCTGTTGCGCAAGTTCGCGGAGGGCTCCGGCCAGAGCGCGGGAGAATTCTTCACCCCCACTGAGGTCGGTTACTTGATCGCGCACCTGATGCGTCCCCGCCCGGGCGAAGAGTGCCACGATTACGTCTGCGGCTCCGCCGGCCTGCTCATCAAGCTGCAACTTGTCTCGCGTGAGTCGGATCCAACAAGTCGACTTCCCCTACGCCTGTCCGGGCAGGAGCTGATGGCAGACAGTTACGCCATATCGCGCATGAATGCAGTCATCCATGACATGGATGTCCGTATAGAGCGCGGTGACACCATGATTAATCCTAAGTTCAAAGACGCCTCAGGGCGAATCAAGCCGCATGACATCGTGGTTGCCAATCCCATGTGGAACCAAGACTTCAACCAGGACATCTTTGAGAACGACCCATTCGATCGTTTTCGCGGTACGGGCGGTGTGACGACTGGCAAGGGCGATTGGGCATGGCTCCAGCACACGCTCGCCTGCCTGAATGAGCGCGGCCGGGCGGCCATCGTGCTGGACACGGGCGCCGTGACGCGCGGCTCCGGCAGCAAGAACCGCGACCGTGAGCGTGATATCCGCAAATGGTTCGTCGATAACGATCTCATCGATGGCGTCATCCTGCTGCCGGACAACCTCTTCTACAACACCAGCGCCGCGGGCATCATCATCGTGCTGTCAAAGCGCAAGCCGGAGGCCCGCAAGGGCAAGATCGTGCTCCTTAATGCCAGCCGCCGGGTGCGCAAGGGCCGCCCCAAGAACTACATCCCGGAGGACGACATCAAGCCTATGGCCGCGGCCTTCCTTAAGGCAGATCCCGTCGATGGTGAGCTCGCAGTCATCACTACCACGCAAGCGAAAGAGGCGGACTATAACCTCAGCCCAAGCCGCTGGGTAGGCCAGAATTCCACGACTGAGGTTCGATCCATCCGCGAGCTAATGGCTGAGCTCGAATCGCTTGACGAGGAGGGCGCCACGCTCTCCGATTCACTCTCGAAACTGTTGGCAGGAGTCTCCGATGAGTCTGTTTGATGCAGTTCAGGACGACCACCAAAGCTGGGCACGGTTGGGCGATTCCTACGAAATCACCCGCAAGCCGCGAGGCCTCGATATGGGTTCAGTCCCTGAGATTCCATTCGCCCCAATGGAGGCGATTCCTCAGGGCGGGGAGTATTCACCCAAGTACACAATGAGAGAACCCGGCAAGGTTGGTAGCGGCACCTACTTTGAGCGAGGTGACATTCTCGTTTCAAAGATCACGCCGTCGTTTGAGAACGGCAAACAGGCGTTGACAATGGAACTGCCAATTCCCTTCGGCTTTGCCACGACCGAGGTTATACCGATTCGTCCGCGTCAGGCAGGACATGACACCAGGCTCATGTTCTTCTATCTCCTGCATCCCGATGTCCGCCATCATGTCGCTGAGCGGATGGAGGGAACGACAGGGCGGCAGCGGGTGCCGCAGGAAGTACTACTGGATCTACCAGTCCCGCAATTTTCCCCGGAAGATCAGACAGTTATGGCGGATTCATTGGAGATGATTCACCGTCGGATATCTGTCGAAACGGACTCTGTGGAGGCCGCGCAGGCCCTCAAGCGCACTGCCATGGAGACGCTGTTCACGCGCGGACTGCGAGGCGAGCCGCAGAAAGAGACGGAGATCGGGCCGGTGCCGGAGAGCTGGGAGGTTTCAACATTGGGAGAATCCGCACAGTTGGAACGGGGACGCTTCATGCACCGCCCTAGAAATGAACCGCGCTTTTATGGCGGCACGACACCGTTCGTCCAGACGGGAGACGTTGTCAGGTCTGGCGGTCGCATCCGCGAGTTTACCCAGACACTCAACGAAGAGGGCGTTGCGATAAGCCGTGTTTTTCCAGCTGGCACTATTCTCATCACCATAGCTGCCAACATAGGTTTCACGGGAATCCTGGACTTCGCAAGTGCCTGTCCTGACAGCCTCGTCGCCATAACGCCGGACAGTTCAGTGGCCACGGAGTTCCTAGAGTACTACCTCCAGACTCAGCAAGAGCAGATGGACAGATTTGCGCCCAAGGGGACGCAGAAGAATATCAATATTCAGTTTCTCAGACCTTGGCCGATTGTAATCCCACCAGACGATGAACAGCGCAAGATCGTCGCCATCCTTGACGCCATTGATCGTAAGATCGCTCTCCACCGTCGTAAGCGCGATGTGCTGGATGAACTGTTCAAGTCGTTGCTGCACAAGCTGATGACGGGAGAGATACGCGTGGGGGAGTTGGCATCATGATGACGGTTGAGGAATCTCAAGCCATTGACCGGGTAGAGGCTGATTTCTTATTCGAAGTCTACCAAGCGACAGTCGCACTGTTTAGTCTGCTTCAAGCGATGGAGATTTCAGAGATCGTGTTCACGAATGGCCCTGACGACAGCATTCCGACAATTGCGGGGCCACGACTCAAAGAACTCAAGACTTTTCCCGCAGTTTCTACTACAGGATCAGCCATGCTCGGCCCAAAGGGGGCTGCTGTGCAACTCGCCTATAAGGGGTGGATGGCCCACATCTGCGACAAGTGGGAACACTCTCGTGCAAGGACAAAAGAGATTCTCGGCGATAGAGGAATTCCAGTCAAAGTTGACTCCATGGGAGATTTCACAAAGATTCGCAACGATTTGATTCACAATGATGGATTGGCAAGCATAGAGAGATCGGGCAAATGTGAGGTGCTGCAGTGGTTCAAGCCTAGCGAACCAATCACACTTGCTACGGCACACGTGTTTGACTTTCTCAACCAAATGAATCTACTTACTCTCCCTACGAACACGTCCGATTCCAGTGGCGAGCGGATAGTGGCATGGGCCCTTATCCCTGGTGCCACGAAACCTGAGTCGCTTGAGAGTGGGGGTATTCGCATTGTTTCCTTCCGCACTGATGTCGACAGAGAAGGCCCAGAAGGCGACCAGAGGTTCATGCTGAGTACAGCGTTCAGTGACGGTGTATTTGGGAACGGCAATGTGGTCGTTCCTATAACACCTGAACAGTTTCTGGGCGCGTCATTGAACGATGATGGGAACATCGTTTTCCCCGACTCTAACGAGTATCTTGACGCCGAGAAGATATACGCCGCGTGCTACGGCTATTTGGCTGGTGATCGTCGAAAGGGCCCGGCAATTCAGGGACCGTCCGCTCAATACACTGTCGACGGAGACAGTTAGGCAGGAACTGTTGCATGGATTTCACCGACCCCAACAGCGATCTGCATTGGTGCAAGAGCGACGTTCTGGATGAGTTGTTCGAGTCCTGCTGCACAAGCTGATGACAAGTGAGATGCGCGTGGGGGAGCTAAGTCGATGACTGCGCAAGGGACCGTAGAATTGGATCCAGAGTTTGCTGCGGTGCTGAATCAGGCTGCCAGCACCGCAACTTTCCACTTGTATCCGGACCTCAGTTTTTCTGCTCACGAATTCGAGGCAGTATACAAAGTGGGCAGCAACGCGGACTACCCATATGGAGTCACAGCAATACCGGAGATCCACCGAGACGAAGGGAGCCGACTCACACAGTATGTTCGCTCGACTTTCGCCAGCTACATTGAAAATGACCACATCGGTGTTGCAGCAACATTGGATGTCAGCGATACTCCCGTGATATCTGTGGAGGATTTCTCCAGAATCCTCGTAAGGTCAACAGTTGCGCTGGGGATCGAGCGTCTGACCAATCTAATTGCGGACTGGCTAAAGGGAGAATCTCCTTCATACGAAACCCACACGATTTTTGCCGGAATCTCCCCACGGGGTCCCGTGAACATGGGCAACAAAGTAAGGCTCAGGCCAATTCCAACTGAGTCGAGCGGAATCGACCCTGACCTGCCCTCAAGGGTGAAGAGATTGTTTGGAGCAACCGAACTCTCCTCATTGGTCCATATGACTGTCGTTTCGGTTGATCGAGCGTTAGATCAAGTGAGGCCACTCTATAGGCCTTCCGACGCTGAAGGGCAAAATAGTGAATTGCTTCGTGCCTCACGCGATGAGTTTCTACACATCATTGCTCTGGAGCAAGCCCTGTCACTTGCTTTCGACGCTCCTATAGTGCCCATTGGGAACTGGCGAGATTATGGAAACTTGCTTCCATTCAATTCCGGGGAGCTAGGAGTGACTTTGTTCCCTTCCCGGCAGAATTACGAAGTATTCAGTGCCTTCACTTTGCTTTACTCGCATGTCGACGTGAGCGCCGATCAACTGGCCCTCGCTGAGAGGCTCATCGAGAAACTCAGTGCTGAGAATACCTCTCGACTAGGTCTATACTTACCGATTACCAAATGGCTTGGTTCAAAGCTCAGGAGGCAGCGATTCGAAGACCGTCTTGTGGACTTGAGGACGGCACTGGAGTCCTTGTTCTTGAGTGACGGAGAAGACGGGGAAATAACTTACAGACTGTCTGTCAGAGTCGCCCTGCGACTTGCCGAAGATGTTCAAACGCGCCGGCAATACTTGAGAGAGATGAAGAGCTTCTATGGTCTCGCCTCAAAGGCAGTCCATGGAAGGAGTGTCAAGATCGATGATAAGTTCGGCCGTTTACTTGCGTTCGCGCAAGACGTTTGTCGAAAAGAGATTTTCAGACGACTTGAGGATGGGAAGCGCCCAAACTGGGACGACATTACATTAGGGATCAATACTTAGCTACGCACACTCCATTGCCATGACCACTCTCCGACCCACTGAAGCCATCACAGCCCACTATCTTCTGGTGCGGCACGTTGCGCATATTGGGTGGACGCCCGTCTCGCAGCAAAATGCTATTGGCACGACGAGCAGAGCGTCTGGCCAATCTCCACTAGGCGAACCACTAGTCCCAGAGCACGAGCTCATGATCGGGGAAGGGCACGCGGAGAGGTGAGGAGATGATCGCCGACGAGACGCAAGTGGACTACACCTCGCTTGAAACTCTCCTTGCAAGGGCGGCGCAGTCTACGGACTACGAGTTGTTCCCACGACTTGATTTGGTTATCCCGGAAGTACGTGAGCGTTGGGACCAGATGCTCGAAGTCCTCCTCCCGACGCCCCTGAAATTCATGATCAACGAATTGCCCCCGCGACTCAATTTCACTGTCGAAGAAGTACGTGAATTCTGGGAGGAGATTGAAGAACAGGATCATTTTGTCACGCTGCAATCATTGCCTGTTGTGGAACCTGAGACGCTCGCTCAACTGGAGTCCTGGATAGCGACCACATTTCATGACTACATGAGTGATGGCTACTATGGCGTGAGAGCCTTGAGCCTGGTCAGCAAGCCATATTTTTCATCAGCAAGAGAAATTGCCCTTGCCCTGGTAAGAGCGGCGACTCTAATAGGGATTCCGCGAGTCATCGAGCATTTGAGGGAGTGGTTTGATTTCACGCCCCTAGCGTTCACTACCAAAGCGCTGGTTCTTGGGCTGGAACTTGAGAAACCGCTAGACCTTACGCAAGACATCAAGCTTAAGACAATCGGATTCAACCTTGGAGCAATTAGCCCCGACCTGCCCGCCTATGTGAAAAACCAGTTCGGATCTGTGGAGCGAATAGGCCTTGTCAATGCCGTCGTAATCTCAATCAATCAGGAGATGTGGCACTTGGACACTTTGTTTACTCCAGAGTCTGAAGAGTTCGAAAAGGATACTGAAGAGGAATTTCTACTTGAAGAACGGGACCAATTGGACGCGATATATCGAGCGCTTTCACTGGCCACCGACAGTGCATTGATTCCGCTCTACAAATGGCGAGATTTTGGGGATCTACTGGCATTCAACACCGGAACCTTGGATCCGAGCATTGGCCCGTCAATAGAGTCTTCGGAACAAAACCTGATGCAAAGGGTGCGTGCCTATCTGACTCCAGAGCAGATAGGCAATGCGGCGACGTTGATTCCGAAACTAGGAATGAACAATCTGAGTTCGCTTGGCCTTTACCAAGCGGTGGAAAGATGGATGAAAGTTAAGCGCCTCAGTCTTTCTAGCCCGGAGTTGTCGCTTAACAACGATAACTTCATAGAATTGCGAATCGTGCTCGAATCGCTGTTTCTGGACGACAACGCGCGAGATGAATTGGCATATAGGCTGGCGTTGCGTGGAGCCCGCCTGATTGGCAAGGATTTGCAGGAGCGGAAGAGGATTTTCCGAACACTGCGAGAGGCATATGCCATTGGCTCGGAGGCCGTTCACAAAGGTGAGGTGAAGTCCAAGAAAAAGAACAGGAAGATCCTCGATGATACGTTGGAGATAGTCCGTGCAGAGATTCTCGACAGACTAGAAGCGGGTCGCAAACGCGATTGGGACGACATAGCGTTGGGATGACTAAATTTGTGCTCGATAAGAAAGCAACTTTGCCATGACCACCCTCCACATCATTGAAGCTACCGCTGTCCGGTTCCCGCCGGTTCGCCACGCGGCGGAATCGACACGGTGAGGATTGGTATTATGTGCCAGCAGGAGAGACTCGACAAAGAGGCTGACCGAGAACCATGACGGACCGTAAGTGAGGTGCAGGAGCGATGAACACACAAGTTGCCATTCGCAGAGATCGCCTCGCCTCGTTCTGTGAAGAGCGGGGGATACGTCGGCTGTCCGTGTTCGGTTCGGCGCTACGGGATGACTTCGGCCCCGAGAGTGATGTCGATCTGCTAGTGGAATTCGACACAAATCGTATTCCCGGTCTTATCACCCTTGCTGGCATGGAACTGGACCTCCGCGCAATCTTCGCTGATCGCAAGGTTGATATACGGACAGCTGAGGACTTGAGCCGATATTTCCGCCAAGAGGTATTGAGTACGGCGGAAGTACTGTATGAACAGTGATGATGCAATCCGCCTGCGCCATATGCTTGATGCGGCGCGGGAGGCTGTTGCGTTCGCCCAAGGCCGGATACGCGCTGATCTGCGAATCGATCGTCAACTGGCGTTGGCTTTAGTAAAGGATATCGAGATTGTCGGTGAAGCCGCCGGTGCGGTCACGGATTCCACGCGGGTTGAGCTAACTGATATTCCGTGGCAAGAGATCATTGCCATGAGAAATCGGCTCATTCACGCATACTTTGATGTCAATCTTGATCTCGTTTGGCAAACCATACAGCAGGACCTTCCATCGTTGATTGCATCTCTTGAACAGGCTCTGCGGCGCTTTGGAGATGCATAGAGAAACTCCCGCTATGATCAACATCTCTGAAGCCGCCACTGTCCAGTTCCCGATGGTGCGGCATGCCGCGGAGATTGGGTGGACACCTGTCTCGCCAGAGGATGCGCTTGCCATGCGGGGCGGCGACTCAGGCCTTTTCTTTCGTGCCGAACTCGAAACCGCGCTACAATCATTCAACCCTTGGATGACCGAGATCGCTATCCGATCCGTTGTTGAGCACCTAGAGGCTGTTCCGCCCACAATCGAGGGTAACCGGCAGATGCTGGCCTGGCTGCGCGGCGAGCGGCAGTGGTACGACGAATCGGAAGAGCGCCATCGCCCGATCCGCCTTATCGATTTTGAAGACCCCGGCGCAAACACGCTACATGTCACGTGGGAATGGACTATGCGTCCGCCCGCTCGTAAAGCCAGCCGGGCCGATGTGATGTTCGTGGTCAACGGCATCCCGGTCGCAATTGTCGAACACAAAAACCCAAAGGACGAAGACGCGATCGAGCGTGGTATCACCCAGCTCCGGCGCTACGAAGTGGAGACGCCGGAGTTGATGACCTCCGCCCAGCTCTTCAATGTCACGCACATGTTGGACTATTGGTACGGCGTCACATGGAACCTATCCCGCCGCCACATGGCGCGATGGAAAGAGGAGCGAGAGGATACTTATAGATTCGCCGTGCAATCGTTCTTTGAGCCGACGGACTTTCTGCGCACGCTTCGCGATTGGATCCTCTTTTATGTTGAAGATGAAGAGACTCGTAAGTCTGTGCTGCGACAGCACCAGCGACAAGCCATCGACAAGATAGTGGAGCGCTGTGCCGAGCCAGAGAAGCGCCGCGGCCTCGTCTGGCACACGCAAGGTTCGGGCAAGACGTTCACGCTACTGACCGCTGCACGCTTGGTACTGGATGACCGAGAGAGATTTGGCAATCCGACTGTGGTGGTCGTCGTAGACCGGAACGAACTTGAAGGGCAGCTTGCAGGTTGGGTTGAGAGGTTGCTGGGCGAGATGCAGGACCAAGCCATAGATGTGCAGCGCGCCGGTTCGAGAGAGCAGTTGCGCGAACTACTGACCACAGACAGGCGGGGGTTGATTCTATCGATGATCCACAAGTTCGAGGGAATCGAGAAGAACGCGAACGCACGGAACAACATCTTTGTTTTCATCGATGAGGCGCACCGCTCTGTTGCGAAAGAACTCGGCACATATCTCATGGGCGCGCTGCCCAACTCGACCATTATCGGTTTCACCGGCACGCCCATTGACCGGACAGCGTATGGGGAAGGAACCTTCAAGATATTCGGTGCAGAGGACGATCAGGGTTACCTGGACAAATACTCTATCGCCGAGTCGATTGACGATGGGACGACACTGCCGATCCGACACATGATGGCCCCGAGTGAAATGACTGCCCCAGCGGAGCAACTGGACAGGGAATTTTTCTCACTGGCCGAGTCTGAAAGCGTGACGGACATCGACGAGTTGAACAGAGTGCTCGATCGGGCAGTCGGATTGCAGACGTTCCTGACCGCCGATGACCGCATCGAAAAGGTGGCCGCGTTTGTGGCAGAGCACTTTCGTGAGAACGTGGCGCCGCTTGGGTACAAGGCGTTCTTGGTTGGGGTCAATCGGGAGGCGTGTGCGAAGTACAAGCGCGAGTTGGACAAGCACTTGCCGCATGAGTGGAGCGTTCCGGTCTACACGGAAAACGCGAATGATGTTGTAGAAAGGCCGTTGGTGGCTGAGCTACAGCTTTCGGACGAAGGTGAGAAGAACGCGCGCTCACAATTCAAGAAGGCAGATGAAGAGCCCCGAATCCTCATCGTCACGGATAAGCTGCTTACCGGCTTTGACGCGCCGTTACTCTACTGCATGTACCTAGACAAGCCGATGCGCAACCACGTGCTATTGCAGGCCATCGCACGCGTGAATCGGCCATACGTCGATGCGCAGGGTGTGAGGAAGACTATTGGCCTCGTGGTTGATTTCGTCGGTGTCCTCAGGGAATTGCGTAAGGCGCTTCAATTTGACTCTGCTGACGTGAGTGGCGTAATCGAAGACCTCGGCCGCCTCATGGAAGGCTTCCAGACAAAGATCGGTGAGGCGAAGGCGACCTACTTGGACAACCCTCTCGGCAAAGTAAACGGCCCAATGCTAGTCACTGACATTCCGGGGGGATATGACTCGAAAGATAGTGATGATGAGAAGCTGGAGCGTGTCGTCTTCGAGCGATTCCGGTCGCGAGAGATCCGCGAGGAGTTCTACGCGGTCTATCGAGACATTGAGACGATGTGGGAAATCCTGTCTCCATCCGCCGAATTACGGGATCACATCGCAACCTTCGGACGATTGGCGCGGCTCTACATGGTGCTTCGGAACGCATACGCCGAAAGGCCGAACTTCATCGCCGACTTGGCTCGTAAGACGCGACAACTTGTTGAGGAATCGGCCTCACTAGAGGGCCTGGGAACAGTGACCCGGTCTGTAACGTTTGACGTTGCGACCATTCAGTCGTTGCGGAAGGAAACCGGCTCCGATGAAGCGAAGGTCTTCAACTTAGTGAGAGGTTTACAGGTTGAGCTTGAGAGCGAACAAGAACTCGATTCTGTTCTGCTTCCCCTCAAAGAGCGGGCTGAGGCAGTGCTCAAGAGGCTTGAAGAGTCCCAAGATTCCGCCCTGAATGCGATGGATAGGCTTGAAAGCATTGCGCGGGACAAGGAAGCGGCAATGACCGCCGCAATGGAAAGCCCACTTCCCTCTCGGGCCTTCGGTGTCTATTGGATGCTCAAGGAATCCCCGCCACTGAAGGCCGCTGGCATCGATGTCATGAAGTTGGCGGAGGATGTTCAACAACTAGCTGAGCGCTACGAACATGCGGCTGCTAACGATGAGGAAAGACGGAGATTGCGTGGCGCTCTCTATCAGCCGCTACTAAGTGTTGACCCCGCCGTGCGGGGACAAATCGTGGATCAAGTCTTGGCGATCCTTTTGGGCGAGAACTGAAGATGGTCGCGTCTGTAAGTTCAGAGGTCGCTCTCAAGGAACGAGTTGAGTACTGGTCTGGCCGTCTCAGCGTGCCTAAGCCCCGAGTTCGGATACGCGAAATGACGCGCAAGTGGGGATCGTGCTCGACGGCGGGTACAATAACGCTGGCAGCGGAACTGGCACACCGAGAGCCGGGTTTCCAGGACTTCGTAATCGCCCACGAACTGCTACACCTGCGGCTTCCGAATCATGGCAAGCTCTTCAAAGCCCTCATGACAGCGCACGTCCCGGATTGGCGAGAATATGACGTGGCGAAGTAACTGAGCATAAGCCATAGGTGGGGGTCAGAATACCATCGACTGAGAGCCCAGCGATGGACATGAATTGGGTGCTGTCGGTGCTATCAGAGTCGGCATAAGCGGTCTCATCGCCAATGCCGGGCAGCTTACACAGGATTCTGGACAGAGTGGCAAGGAATGAAAATGAGAGGAGAGGAGATCCCGGGTTTTGCTGTAAGGACGGCTTCGTAGATTCACTTGCTGCCCACCTCACAGCGCCACCTCCCAACGGAACGTTCGCAGTATCATCCCGTTAGGCCCACACCGCTTATCCGCCCACATAAATCAAAACCCCGGGAGTAGAGATGCAAATGAGTCTGAAATCAGGATTTCTCTTTGCCTTCATCGCGCTGACACTTGCGCTGATGATCGCCTGCGACGCAACCGCGCCAACTCCGTCAACGGCATCTGACCGCAATCTCACTCCCCCATCAATAACTATCCTCGCTCCGTCACCCACAGCCGCTTCCGTCCCGACGGCCACCCCGACTCCGGATCCCACCGTTGCGCCTGAGCCGAGTCCTCCTCTGCCGCTTGATCCGCTGGTTGTCCGGGGCACTCTCTCGAACGGGCTAGCCTACTACATCAGGCACAACGAGGAACCGCAGGGTAGGGCCCAGATCTCCCTTGCCGTGAAGGCTGGCTCGGTCCTTGAGACGGACGACCAGCGAGGCTTGGCCCACTTCGTCGAACACATGGCATTCAACGGGACCGAGCGCTTCGCGAAGCATGAGATCATCGAATACCTCGAATCCATCGGCAGCGCGTTCGGCCCCGATCTGAACGCCCGCACCGGCTTCGACGACACCCTGTACTTCTTTGAGATTCCAACCGACGACCCCCAAATCACCGAAACCGCCTTCCGGATACTCAGCGACTGGGCCTTCTCGATTGCCTTCGACCCCGAAGAGGTCGAGCTTGAGCGCGGCGTGGTCCTGGAGGAGTGGCGGCTCTCCCAGGGCTTCAACTCACGCCTCCAGCAGGACCTGCTCAACCTCCTTTTCGGCGACTCCCTCTACGCCGGCCGCGCTCCTATCGGTCTCACTGAAATCATTGAGAACGCTCCGGTGGAAGCCCTGCGAGCCTACTACGAGCGATGGTACAGGCCCGATCTGATGGCTATCGTCGCCGTAGGCGACTTTGACGTGGAGGAGATCGAAGCCAAGATCACACAGCACTTCGCGCCTCCACCCGAGGGCGAGGCAAACCAGGAGCGCGCCGCTATAGGGGCCCCGACCGACAGGCCGAGCATCGATGTTCCTGGTCATCAGACGCCGCGCATCGAGGTCTTCACAGACCCCGAGTCACCCGCTACACAGTTCATTCTCATTCGCAAGCTCGCCCCCGAAACGGGGCAGGATCTGGCCGCGTTCCGGCGCCAAGTGGTAGAAAATCTCGCTTTCAGGATGCTTAACGCGCGACTGTCCGAGCGCGGCCAGTCCGCCGAACCGCCGTACATTACTGCCAGCGCCGGACGATCCCCGTACGTGTATACGCTGGACATCGCCACGTTCTCGGCCTGGGTCGAGACGGATGGCGTTGAGGCCGGCCTCGCGGCCATGCTCGAGGAGATTCAGCGCGCTCACCGGCACGGCTTCACGGAAGGCGAGCTGGAGAGGGAAAAGAGCAACCTGCTCAGCTCGGTCGAGAGCCGGTACAAGCAGCGGGACCAGACTCCCTCAAGGGCCCTCGCCGACGAGTACATCGATCACTTTTTCGGCGGGATGCCCGCCCCCGGCATCGAGGCCGAATGGGAGCTGCACCAGGAGTTGCTGCCGCAGATTACTCTGGACGAGTTCGCGGACGTAGCACAGTCCTGGGCGCAGACTGAGAACCTGGCCCTGCTGGTGGTGCGCCCCGAAGAGACCGACGTCGCCGGTGTTGACGATGTGCTCGGCACGGCGCTGCTGACCCAACTCCAGACGGCCCAGACCTTGGCGGTGGAACCCTACGCTGACGACCTCGGCGACGTCCCGTTGCTGGCCAATCTGCCAGAGCCGGGAACCATAACGGCCGAGGAGCAGATCGCGTCCATTGACGCCGTGCAGTGGACGCTGTCCAACGGCATCACAGTGATCGCCAAGCAAACCGACTTCCGCGACGACGAGGTGCTGTTCAGGGCCTTCAGCCCCGGTGGACACTCACTCGTCACCGATGAGGAACACCAGTCCGCCCTTTACGCTGCTCAGCTTATCGTCGGCAGCGGTGTGGGCCCACACGACAAAGTGACCCTGGACAAACTGCTCGCCGGTAAGAGGGTTGAAGTGACTCCGTACATCAGTGAGCTGTTTGAGGGCTTCAGCGGCAACGCCTCTCCCGAGGACCTGGAGACCCTGTTCCAGCTCATCACCCTGTACGCTACCGAGTACCGGCTCGACCCGGACTTCTTCACAAGGTACAAGGCCAGGCTGCTTAGCACCGCCGAATTCCGCGCCGCCGACCCGGACTCGGTCTACTTCGACTACATAAACACCCTTCTCAGCTCGGGCCACCACCGTGGGCGGCCTCTCTCCGTCGAAGTCCTGGAGGAGCTGGACATGGAGACGGCAGAGGCCGTGTATTCGGACCGTTTCGCCGATCTCGGCGACGCGACGTTCGTCTTCGTTGGCGCCTTTGAGTGGGACACTCTGCGGTCGCTGACAGAAAACTACCTGGCCGCCCTGCCCTCCGCCGGACGTGTTGAGCAGTGGCGCGACATCGGGCTTGACCCGCCCACAGGTGTCGTGGATGAAGTGGTTCGCAGCGGCCTCGAGCAGCGCAGCAGGACGATTCTCCTGTATGCGGGAGACCTGGAATGGAGCCGCCAGGAGGCGCTCACCATCGACGTGGCAGGCGAGATTCTCGGCACCCGGCTGCGCGAGCGCGTGCGTGAGGCACTGGGTGGTACCTACAGCATCAACGTCTATACCGGCGGCACCCAGACCATCCCGGATCCCGAGTACCAGATCTACGTCCTCTTCGGCAGCGACCCTGACCGCGTCGAGGAACTCCGTGACGAAGTATTCGACCAGATAGCTTGGCTGCAGATGGGTGGCGAGCAGAAGTACCTGGACACTGTCAAGGAACAGTTGCGAACCGCGCGGCAGGAGGACCTGAGGGAGAACGCGTTCTGGCTCAACGAGATACGGGCCGTGGTGCAAAGAGGTGAGCCGTTTGCGGAGATCATCGGATTCGATGACAGGCTGGAGGCTCTGACTCTGGCGGACGTTGTCGCCGCAGCTGAACTCTACCTCACGCCTGAACGCTACCTGCGGGTCGTCTTGTTCCCGGTGGAATAGAAGCGGCGCGCGCGAATCATCACGTGACTCTATTGACCCCAAGAACGTATTGCAGCAATATGCTCTTGCAAGAAGTTGCAAGAGCGACGAATGACCAAACACAATACCGTACTGGAGACACTACGTGAAGCGGGATACCGCCTCACCCCGCAGCGCGTCATGGTGCTCCAGGCCATCGCCGAAAGCGACCGCCACCTGACGGCGGAGGCCATTCACCGGCGCGTCACCCGGCTGTACCCCTACGTGGACATCGCGACTGTCTACCGCATACTGCAGCTCCTCAAACGGCTGCATCTGGTGACCGAAATAGACTTGGGCGACAGCTCGGCCCGGTACGAGGTCGCGGAGCCCAACAAGCACCACCACATGGTCTGCCGTGAGTGCGGCGGCGCGTATGACCTCAGCCCATCCTATCTCGAGGAGTTCCGCGCCCTCCTCGTTAACGAGTTTGGATTCGAGCCTGATCTGGAGCATTTCGCCATTGGAGGAGTCTGCGAACAATGCACAAGGGAATACCCCGCCATTTCGCAGTGACGGGCAGGGTGGCCATGTTGGCCATCGCCCTTATGCTGCTGGCTGTGGCCTGCGCCTCGGATGAGGGAAACGGCGCCGCGGACAATGACACCGGCAAGCTCAAAGTCGTTTCCACGGTGTCCCCAATCACCAGCCTTGTGGAGAACATAGGTGGCACCCGCATCGACCTTGAGGGCGTTGTGCCGGAGGGAGTCAACTCCCACACCTTTGAGCCCGCGCCCTCCGTGGCCGCCATCCTGTCGGAAGCAGACCTGTTTATCGCCAACGGCCTCTTCCTTGAGGAGCCGACCATTGAAATGGCCAGGGCAAACAAGAAGGCCGGCGCGGTCATCGTCACCCTGGGGGACAAGGCAGTGACCCGCGAGGAG
This sequence comes from Dehalococcoidia bacterium, assembly GCA_009841045.1. Lineage (GTDB taxonomy): Bacteria > Chloroflexota > Dehalococcoidia > UBA6926 > UBA6926 > VXMO01. The sequence continues at coordinate 9,198 of VXMO01000031.1, read as the reverse complement.
TGGGTTTTTGACTTCTCGTTCCCCTCTGAGGACGGTCATCCCAACCCGCACCTGTGGACATCTCCTCCCTTGGCGTTGAGATACGCCGAATTGATCAGGGACGAGCTGGCCGCCCTGGATCCCGACAACGCGTCTTACTACGACGAGAACCTGGCCACGCTCACGGAACGCATCAATGACCTGGACGGGAGAATCGTCGAGGCCGTTGCAACCGTGCCGCCGGAGAACAAGAAGCTGCTGACCTACCACGACTCCTTCCCGTACTTCGGGCCGAGGTATGGCTTTGAGATCATAGGCGCCGTGCAGCCATCCGATTTCACAGAGCCGTCCGCCCGCGAGGTGGCGCAGCTTATCGAACAGATTCGCGCGTCCGACGTCCCGGCCATATTCGGTTCGGAGGTGTTCCCAAGCCCCGTCATGCAGCAGATCGCCAACGAGGGCGGAGCCGAGTTCGTTGACCAACTGCGTGACGATGATCTTCCGGGCGCGCCCGGCGACCCGCGCCACACCTACTTGGGGCTGATCCTCACGGACGTTGAGATCATCGTCACCGCCCTGGGCGGCAGTACCGATGCGCTGGAGGGGTTTGACCCAAGTCTAGTGTTTGAAGGAGACAGCGGGGCGCGCTACCCCCAGTAAGGAAGCCGATTTGCTGCACCCGGTCCCCCACGAAGACACACACGAGCCTCCCATCGTTGAGCTGAGGGGTGTCACCACCGGCTATGAGGGCAGGCATGTCCTGACGGACGTGACCATGAGCATAGCGCCCGGCGACTTTGTCGGCCTCCTTGGCCCCAGCGGCTCCGGCAAGAGCACGCTGTTGCGATGCATCTTGGGAACGGTCGACCTGTATAGCGGTGAAGTCGTCGTTGAGGGCCGGTCCGTGACCCAAAGGAGGCCTCGCGCAGGATACGTGCCCCAATTGGAGACCATTGACTGGAACTTCCCCGTCACGGTGCAGGAAGTGGTGATGATGGGGTGCACCATGGATTACCCCCTCTTTCCCTGGCACCGCCGCCGTGGGAAGGAGCGCGCCGCCCGCATCATGGATCGGCTGGGAATCTCCAACCTTGCGCGCAGGCACATCCGGGAGTTGTCGGGCGGCGAGCAGCAGCGTACCTTCCTCGCCCGCGCCTTGGTCAGCAACCCCCGCCTCCTCCTACTTGACGAGCCCACCACCGGCGTTGACATCAAGACCAGGGATGACGTGATGCACCTGCTGGACGAGCTGAACCACGAGGGCATCACTGTGGTGATGAGCACCCATGAGATAAACTCGGTCGCCGCTCACCTTCCCCGCGCCGTGTGCCTCAACGGCAGGCTGACTGCGGACGGCCCCCCCGGCGAAGTCTTCACCACCGAAATCCTGAGCCGCACCTACGGAGCGGAAATGCCTGTGACCGATTACGAGGGCATCACCATCGTTGCGGAGCGTCCCCACTTCTTCGGCAGGGAAAATACTCGACGCCGTCAGCGGCATGGCCACAATGTTGCGGAGAAACGCCACCCCGTAGGCAGGGACAACCGTGCCCAGCCCCACTCCCACCGCCACGGACACGGAGAATAGCACCCGTGTTTGAACCCCTCCAGTACGAATTCTTTGTCAGAGGCCTCGTCTCGGCAACCCTCGTAGGAGGGCTATGCGGCTTCATTGGCGTGTACGTAGTGCTCAAGCGCATGTCCTACATCGGACACGGCCTTGCCCACGCCATCTTTGGAGGCGCGGTTGTCAGTTACGTCATGTCCATCAACTTCTTCGTTGGGGCCAGCGTATGGGGATTCGTCTCAGCGCTCCTCATCAACATAACCACCCGTAAGCAGAGAATAGGCGCCGACGCCGCAATCGGCATTGTCACCACCGCAAGCTTTGCCGTGGGCATCGCCCTTATCAGCCGCTTCAGGACCTTCACCCGCAGCTTTGATGCTGCCCTGTTCGGCAACATCCTTGCCGTCACCGCCGACGACCTCGTGGCGATCGTCCTGGTGGTGATTCTCTCCGCCGTCATCATCATTGTGGGGTACAAGTTCTTCCTCTTCGCCACCTTCGACTCGGAGGTTGCCCGGTACTACGGCGTGCCGACGGGCTGGGTGGACACCATGCTGTCCCTGGTTCTGGCCGCCACCATCGTGGTGTCGATTCAGGTGCTGGGCGTCACGATGATCGCGGCGGCTATCGTCATTCCGCCCATCGTGGCAAGGCTCCTGACCAACAGCTTTGCGAATATGATGCTGCTCTCGACGGGCGTGGGCGCGTTCTGCGGAATGGGCGGCATCTACCTGAGCTACTACGTGGACGTGTCCTCCGGCGCAACCGTCGTGCTCTTCTCGGCGGCCCTGTTCATGCTCGTTCTGACGCTAACCGGCATCCGCTCCCGGATAGCCTCCGCCCGCGGCAAGGCAGCGTCACGGTCGTCCCTCATGGACATGGAGTCGGGCCCGCTCCACTAGCCCTGACCGCGAACCTTGGCCGTAGGCACTGCCTACCCCTCCTACATCTGCATGATCTGGATCAGGTTCCCGCAGGTGTCATCAAAGACCGCGATAGTAACAGGCCCCATCTCCGTCGGCTCCATCGTGAAAGCCACGCCAAGCGACGCCAGCCTCTCATGCTCTGCCTGGATGTCCGCAACGCCGAACTGCGTCGCCGGAATACCCTGGGCAAAGATTCCCTTCTGATATGTCTGTGCCACCGGGTTCTCATTCGGTTCAAGCAGAAGCTCCGTCCCATCCGGATCATCGGGTGAGACCACGGTAATCCACCTGTACTCCCCCGCCGGCACGTCATGCTTTAGCACAAAGCCGAGCGTCTCCGTATAGAACTTAAGGGCCTTGTCCTGGTCATTGACAAAGACGCCGCTGTGCGTGATGCGCATATCCTGTTACCTCTCTCCTCATAGACTTACGTGAGCCATCGATTCATGACACCCCGGATCGGTTCATCGTTGAAGACGAGCATCCGAAACTTGCCGCGCTTCTCTGAACTGACAATCCCTGCTTTCTCGAGCACAGCAATGTGCTTGGCCATGGCTTGACGGGAAATCGCGACTTCATGCCGCATGATCAAGCGCGCCGTGAGTTCGTAGAGCGTCTGCTCCCTGCGCTCAGAGAGCTCGTCCAGCATCAACCTCCGTGTTGGATCCGCCAGTGCCTTGAACACCAGGTCCTCATTCATACACCCAAACCATACACAACCCAAAGGTTGCACGTCAACCCACCGCCCCCCCAAAACCAAACGAGGGAGCGGAGACTGTCTCCGCTCCCTCGTCATCGAGGCACTGTCAGTCCGTACTACGGAATCCAGGCCCTCCACACTGACTCATTCGCGTCAACCCACTCCTGTGCGGCCGCCCGCACCGGAAGGTCGTTCTCAGTCAGGTTCAGCACAATCTCATTCTGCTGTGCGTTAGTCATCTCGAAGTTGGAGAGGAACTCGTAAGCCTCCGGAAACTCCTCTTGAAGACCGGGCCAAATCAGCTTGGCAACGGGATCGCTTGGGTAGCCGCAGTCAAAACTCTCGCCGTCCGGATAGCAATCTGTGGTCCACTCCGGCATCTCAATGCGGACGAGGTCATACTTGGCATGCGCCCAGTGCGGCTCCCAAAGGTACGTGATAACCGGGTCGCCTCTCTGGAAGGCAGCGTCCACCTCAGCCAGCGCCGCGCCCTCGGATCCGGCGTAGATCGGAACGAAGTCAACGCCGAATGCCTCCATGCGTTCCTCAGGCCGTGTGTCCCATGCCGGAGTGAACTCCAGCACCCGGCCGCTTGGGGCCGTATCGCTCGTGGCAAAGATGTCCTTGTACTGGTTCATGTCGTCAACGGTGCGGAGGTTGGGAGCCACGGGCTCGATTCCGCGATCCGGGTCGCCATTGATGACGTAGGAGGGCACATACCAGCCGCCCGTGCCAAGAATGCCGACCGGACCCATGCGGTCCACCGTGGCTTCGTCCGCGTCGACGTATTCATCAAGCAGATCAGCGCTGTATGACGGCCAGTTGCAGCAAACGAAGTGGAAGTCGCCACTTTCGAGCCCGATGAACAACGGCACCGAATCGGCGGGCGCGAACTTGGTCGCGACATCGAGACCCATCTCCTGCTCCAATAGGATCTGTGCCACGGCCGTCATGACAAGCTGGCCGTTCCAATCCTGGTCGACGAGATAGAGGGTGCCCCTCTCATCAGTTTCGGCCGCGTCGTCTTCCGCCTGTTCACATGCCAGACCTGCCGCGAGGCCGATAGTCAGCAGCATTGCCAGCGAGATACCAATCAAAGCTCTTCTAAGTTTCTTCATTATTTCCCCCATTCTGATAGTGGCGCGACAGGCAACCCTGCTCGGTTGCCTCCTTCCGGTTGGTCACATACACAGTCCTCCTTGCTAAGCGGAATCAGAATTGCCTCACCGTTATCTGAACAAGCCCGAAGGGGCAGACGCCCCGCCCCGTCGTTGGGTCATTCGATCAAGAACCATCGCCATAAAGACGATGGCCATGCCCGCGATCAGCCCTTCCCCAATGTCAAGCCGGAGAGAGCTGACGATGATCACTTCTCCAAGGCCGCGAGCGCCGACGAGACCGGCGATGATTACCATGGCCAACACCATGATGATCGTCTGGTTGATCCCCATCATGATCGTTGGGAGCGCCAGCGGCATCTTCACCTGCAGCATCGTCTGGAGGGCTGTCGAGCCGTGCGACTGCGCGGTTTCGATTGCCTGGGCCGGCACTTCCCTGATTCCCAGGGACGTCATACGAATCACCGGAGGCACTGCGTAGATCGCTGTGGCGATGATGCCCACCAGCGGCCCAATACCCCACAGCATGATGACCGGTATGAGGTACACGAAGATCGGCATCGTCTGCATGGTATCCAGGATTGGACGCAGGATCGCCTCGAACGTCCTGCTCTGGGACATGAGAGCGCCAAGGGTGACGCCGACGATCACTGTAAACACCCCCGCCGTTAGCACCTGGCTCAGGGTGTCCACTGTGATGTCCCAAAGGCCTCCAACTCCTGCGAACGCGAGGCCCCCCACAGCGAGGAGGGCTATGCGCCATCCCGCTGTGAAGTAAGCCGCGCCGGCCGCTATCAACATCAACGCCGGCCAGGGAAGCCAGAGGAAGAACGTATTGATCGGTGCGTAACCAAACTCGCGGAACAGGACATCACGGCTCCAACTGGTGGCAAAGTGAATGTGCACCGCCATCCAGTCAAACACCATGTTGATCTGGTCTGTCAGTGAGAATGTGAGCTCCTCAGGGATGTCTCTCAGTGGTGCGATGAGCACGCTGAGGACGGTCAGAAGTCCAATGCCCACCATCAGCAGAATGCTTTGAGACGGCATCTGTCGAATAATGTCACCCGCCGTTTTCTCGCCGGACTGATCCTCGCCTGTATCCGGCGCGGACGCCTTCGGACCGGACTGGGCAAAGGCGTAGCTGAAACGGTCCAGGACGATGGCCAGGAGAACGATCGCGATGCCGCTCTGTAGCCCGTCCCCGGCGTCCACCTCTCTCAGCGCCAGCCAGACATCCCAACCGAGTCCTCCCACACCCACCAGTGCCGTAATGATCACCATGGCAACCGCCATCATGATTGTCTGGTTGACCCCCATCATGATTGAGCTCTTTGCCAATGGCAGCTGCACGTGCAACAGCGTCTGGAATGTGGTTGATCCATGAGAGTGCGCCGTTTCCACAACTGCCTGTGGAACTTGGCGGATCCCAAGGTTGGTCAGCCTGATAACGGGTGGGATGGAATAAACGACCGTCAGGAAAACACCCGCCGCGCCGCTCACGCCAAAAAGGACCAGAGCCGGAATGAAATACACGAAGGCAGGCAGAACCTGCATCGTGTCCAGGATCGGGCGGACTATCGCCTCAAATCGATTGCTGAAAGCCGCCAATATACCAATCGGCACGCCGATTCCGACGGCGATGAGCACGGAGACAACCACCACGCTCATGGTGAGCACTGCGGAGTCCCAGAACCCATTCAGGCCGATGAAGAGCAGAGACGCAAAACTGACCAGTCCCAGCATTCTGCCGCCGAGCTTCAGTCCTCCAATCAGGACGATCGCCAGCACGGTGGGCCATGGGAGCCACAGAAGGAAGGCGTTGATTGCAGACACGCCGCCGGCAATGACATCGGAGATCGGATTGAAGAACCAGGCAAATGTGTCCCCCACCCAATCGAACGCCACGTCGATGGGTTCCTGCATCGGGAGTTCCCAGGTGCCCGGCCAGTTGCCAAAATCGGTGTTGGCGTTGGTAGTCGCCAGCGTATAGGCCAGGCCATAGCAGGCCGCCGCTGCCGCCACCCAAAGAGCCCATTTGAATCGTGGCTCGCGGATGTAGCGAAATTGCAGAGTCTCCGCGCGAATCACACCGCGCCCTCGTCACTCACCAGCGCCGCCATCGCCGCTGCCCGAGTAATCGTGCCGATGCATCGCGCGTCATCCAGCACTGCGATGGGCGCGTCGGTGTCGATAACAAGAGGAATAAGGCTTTCAAGTCGTGTATCCGCTTCCGCAACAGGACAGGAGTCTTGCATACAGGACGCCACGCTCGAGTGCTCGGACGCGCCGTTTTTCGGTACATCGTCCAGATGCACGGTTCCGATGAAGCGGCCGTCCGCGTCCACCACCACCGCGCTCTCGCAATCCTGTGAGGTCATCTCGTCGATCAAGCCGGCCACTGACTGATCCGCCGTCACGTAGAGTGAGGGCTCGGTCATCACGGAACGGGCAGTAAGCACCTTTGAGCGCGGCACGTCCCGCGTGAAGTCCCGCACATACTCGTCGATAGGATTGGAGACCAGCTCCTCGGGCGTGCCCACCTGGACGAACTCGCCGTCCTTCATGATGGCAACCCGGTCTCCCAGCTTGATTGCTTCAAGGAAATCGTGCGTGATGAAGACCATCGTCTTCTTGACCAGTTCCTGCAACCCGATCAACTGGTCCTGCATCTCACGCCGGATAAGCGGATCAAGAGCGCTGAACGGCTCATCAAACAGGAGAATCTCGGGATCGACTGCAAGGGCGCGCGCCAGCCCGATGCGCTGTTGCATTCCACCGCTCAGCTCATGCGGGTACCGCTGCTCCCACCCTGACAACCCCACAAGGTCGATGACTTCCTCGGCGCGACTGCGCTGTGTCTCCTTGTCGATGCCCTGCACCTGCAGGCCGTACACAACGTTCTCGTGGACGCGCTTATGCGGGAAGTTGCCGAAGTGCTGGAAGACCATGCCAATCTTGTGACGACGAACGTCACGCAGCTGCTGCTTGCTCATCGCGAGCAGATCCTCGCCGTCGATCAGGACTTCTCCGCGCGTCGGCTCGATGAGCCTGCTCAGACAGCGGACAAGCGTAGACTTGCCGCTGCCGGAAAGACCCATGATGACGAACGTCTCCCCTTCGCGGACATCGAAAGAGACATTCCGTACGGCGAGGACACGCCCGGTCTCGCTCAGGATATCTTCCCTGGACTGGCCGGGCTCGATCGACTCAGCTAGTTCCTCGGCTCCGTCTCCAAAGACCTTCCACAGGTTCTGGCAGACAAGCCGTGTAACGCCCTCTAGGCCGGATTCGTCGGCTGATTGCGAAGAAGTGGCAGTATCTGATGCTGCCGCATGAATATCGATATGACACACCCCCCACGGTGTCAGTCCCTCCGAGCGGGGTTTACCCCCTCCAAATTTTGGATTCGTCGCAGTGTACAGGAAATGGGCGGGCACGTAAACTTTCAATTAAAACCGCAACATTTCCCGTCGACACGGGATAGCTGGTGCAGGTGCCGCCCGTATGGGCGCGTACCGTAGGAGACACCGCCGATCCGCATCCGCAACGACAACCATGAGCACAAGAATGAAACTCAACAGCGATGGCGCTGAGATTCCCGCCACCCCCGTCAGCGTCTACGAAGCCATCTTCCGACGCCGACACGTCAAGGAGTTCACCGCCGACGAAGTAAGTCGGGAAACGCTGGAACGCCTCTTCTCCGCCGCCGTCTGGGCGCCCAATCACCGCCTCACGGAGCCGACACGCTTCTTCGCCGTCCAGAAAGACAGCCCCGTGAGGACGAAGATAGCCGAGGTTGCGTGGCAGTCCGCCTACGACGGCGTGACCAACCCCAACCCCGAACAGAAGCAGCGCTCGGCGGATGATCTGCGAGACCGGGTGCTGACCGCCCCCGCCATGGTCTATGTCTACAGCGTCAAGGGACTGGTGCAGGAGATTACCCTTGAGAACTACGCCAGCTCCTGCATCGCCGTCCACAACATGGCCCTCGCCGCCGTCGCCGAAGGCCTCAGCCTCGGGTGGAGCACGGGACGCCTCACAAAGCTCCCGGACCTCGCAAACATCTTGGGCGCGAACGAGGACTGGATGATGGTGGGCGTCGTTTTCATCGGCAAGGCAGCCGAAGACCCCGCCACCCAGCGCACGCCGCATTCAGAACTCGTCACGTGGCACGAATAACCCGCTCCGTTGACTTTCCGCCCCGTCGCTGGCACGGTCTACCCTGAGATCCTTGGATCGGAGTGAACGACTATGCCTGATAAGCCGACAAGGCCGTCCCGCGGGTCAACGAGGCCCGCCCTCAAGCCGGCCGCCAACGGAATCGTCTACCTCTCCGGTGGCAACCCCCAGATCGCCAAGGGCGACGGCGATGCTCCCGTGCAGGCGTACATCGCCGCCATGCCGGAATGGAAAAGCGATATTGGCCGACGCCTCGATGCTCTCATCGTCAAAGCCGTCCCCAACGTTCGCAAGGCCGTCCGCTGGAACTCACCCTTCTACGGCACGGAGGAGCACGGCTGGTTCGTCAGCTACCACGTCTTCGCCAAATACATCAAGGTGACCTTCCTCAACGGTGTCGGGCTTGACCCCATGCCGCCCGCCGGCGGCAAAGACCCCGACGCCCGCTGGATCGATCTCTACGAAGGCGACTTCGACGAACCCCAACTCACAGACTGGTTCCGCCAATCCGCCAACCTCCCCGCCTGGAAAGGCTTCTAACCCATTCGTCATTCCGACCCGCAACTGTCATTCTGAGCGCAGCACAGCGGAGTCGAAGAATCTAAAGCCTCAATTAGGCCATCCAACCCCGTAACGCCATTCCCGTCATTCCGGCGCAGGCCGGAATCCACCCCGTGGCCCGCAGGGCCACAACCCCCCTGGCCACTCTGCGCTCCTTGCCGCTCA
>VXMO01000023.1 GCA_009841045.1 Dehalococcoidia bacterium | reverse complement strand
GCCGCCCCCCACCACCCGGCCTGCCCCGTTGGGGGCCCGGGGGCCACCGGGGCGGGTGGGATCACTACCGGGAACATAGACGGAGATGTCGGCGTCAACATCCATGTGGCGGAGTAGTTCGGCGAGGATCTCTTGCGCGCTCTCCGCATCCTCCGAGAGGGAGGCGAACGATGCGTACTCGTCATCATCGCCTTCCTGCCGCACCCGCAAGCGGACTCGCGCATCCTCTGAGCGGAGCCCCAGCAGGCCGGAGCGCCCTTCGCTAACGACGTGGACGTCGACGTCTTCGCGGTCGAGTCCGAGTTCGTCTAGTCCTCGCCGAATCGCTTCCTCGACGGTCCTCCCCGTCCATTCCAGGCTCTGATCCATCATTTGACCTCGTCTCCAGCTGAGGGGTTGGAGGGGTAGTGGCATTCGCAGTGACCCGTGGCCGACCAGGAATCAGATTCCCCCACCCGGATATGAATCCCTGCATGCCGATGGTTATGAAGTTAGAGACGAACCAGTATAGGGCTAAGCCCGATGGGAAAGTAAAGGCAAGGAAGCCCAGCATGATGGGGAACAGGAACAACATGATCTGCTGCTGCTGCCTCTGCTGGTCGGTCATGGCGGGCGGCTGCATGATCCGCTGCTGCGCCCACGTGGATGCCGCGACAAGAAGAGGCATGAGGGGCGTGGGATCGGGCGCGGAGAGGTCCAGTGTGCCGATAATCCATGGCATCTCCGTGTTCAGCGGCAGCACTTCACCGCCGACGGGCAACCACGAATAGAGCCGCTGGGAGAGATAGACAAAGCTGCCGGGCAGGTTGCCCAAACCCTTAATGATTGCCCAGTACAACCCGATCCAGATTGGGAACTGAACAACCATGGGTCCGAGGCAGCCGAGCGGACTGACACCGGCCTCCCGGTACATCTTCATCGTCTCGCGCTGCTGGAGCTGCGGATTGTTCTTGTAGCGGTTGCGGATCTCCTGCATCTGCGGCTGAAGCGCCTGCATCTTGGCGGAGGATTGCAGCTGCTTGATGGTCAACGGGTAGAACGCCACGCGAACGACGACGGTGAGGGCGATGATGGCGAGCGCCATGCTCTCAAAGAGCAGGCTGTAGAGCATCACCAGCCCGTTCAGCATCGGCTGCAGGAGCAGGAAGATGAAGATATCGCCGACGACTTCCATTGCTGCTGCCTAGTTGTCCACCGGGAAGACCCGAACGGGTTGTCTCAGTGAGGGCGATGCGCGGTAGATTGCGCCGTCCTGGGCAAAGAACAGCGCGTCGCTTTCTCCGAACGCCACAATCGGCGCGTAGACGGGGTCGGGCAGTTTGCCGCCCACAATGCCCTGTCCGGTCTCAGGATCGATCCACCACGTCTCCTTCTCTTCGTTGGCGATGCTGATATGGCTGCCTGTAAGGGCAGGATTGCTCTGTATTGCTCCGCCCGTCATCACGGGATCCATCACCTGCGCGCCCGTGTCCTTGTCCAGGATGTACAAGGAATGATCAAGGGATGGCGCGAATAAGCGGTCGCCGGTGATGAGCGGGGCGGCCCAGAACCAGTTATCCGCGGTGAATGGGGCTGACCAGCGTGGCGCGCCCGTGGCGGCGTCCAGCGCGTAGAGGTTGTTGTCGAACGCGCCGGCATAGAGAACCCCCTCGTGCAGCGTCATGCCGCCGATGCCGGCCTCCGCCTGATGCCGCCACGCCTCTGTGCCGGGGCTCTCCTCCATGTGAACGGCGTGCAGCGTGCCGCCCAGCGTGGCTATGTATACCAGCCCGTCGCCAATGACGGGGGTGCCCCAGATTTGGGAGTCGGCCTCAAACGTCCACAGCGTGGACGCATTGTTGATGTCGATCGCGTACAGCGTCCCGCGCTCCGTATCCGTTGTGCCCTCGGTGCCGAGCAGGAGTACGCCGTCCGGCGTCAGCGTCGGCCCACCAACGATCGCAGAATCGGCCTCAAAGAACGGCAGGCATTCAGCCTCGGATTCAGGCAACAGCGAATCGGGGTTTATGGCGTACAAAACCCCGTCAAAGCCGCCCGCATAGATGCGCCCGTCATGCAATAGCGGGGCACCAAAGATCGCGCGGATGCTATTGCGACCCTCGCCCGTTTCGCACCGCCCCAATTCCTGGCCGGTCACGATGTTGCCGACGACGATGTGGCCAGTGTCCGTGCCTATGACGACGGTCTCGTCTGCGAGAAAGACGGGCGCGGCCCACGGCTTTGGATCGTAGAGGCTGCCCGCCGTGCAGCCGAAGGCCGTGAGCAACGCGAAGACTGCAATCAGCAGAAGCAATGGCCGCGTGACGCGTCGCGCCGAGCCACGGCGACGAGGTTCGGATCCGTCAGAAGGCAAAAAATTACGGAACAGGGTCGTAGCCCCCTTCCCGGAACGGATGGCATCGAGACAGTCGCCGCGCCGCCAGGATTGTGCCGCGCAGCGCGCCATACCGCTCGACGGCCTCACGCGCGTAGTCGGAGCACGTGGGCTGATAGCGGCAGGCGGCGGGCAGGAGCGGCGAAAGGACGAACTTGTACAGCCGCAGGAGGCCGAGGGCGATGTACGTCATGTGCGTAGCCCGGCGCGTTTGAGAACATCGGCGACCGCATCTTCAATACCGCGGTAGTCCGCTTGCGTGATCTGCGGTCTGGCGATGAACACGAGGTCAACTCCTGATTCGCGTGGCCCCAGCTTGCGGACCGCGGCGCGCAGCCGCCGCTTGACGGCGTTGCGCGTGACCGCGCCGCCCACGCGCTTGCTAACGGCATAGCCGGCGCGCATGGCGTCCACGTCATTCGGCGCGTAGCGGAGGACGACAAGATCATTGGCGCGGCCCTTGCCGATGTGGGAAACGCGGTCGAAATCGGAACTCCGACGCAGCCGGTGATCCGTCGTCCGGGGCATGGCTGAGATGTTAGACGCTGAGACGGTGACGCCCCTTGGTGCGTCGACGCGCAACAACGTTTCTGCCGCCGGGGTCTCTCATGCGTGAACGAAAGCCGTGGACGCGCTTACGGCGGCGCACCTTGGGTTGGTAGGTTCGCTTGGGCATAGTGTTTGACAGTATAGGGGCGGCAGCAATAGGCGGGCAAGGAAAGGGCCTGCCCACTTTGCCCCGCGCGGCGCTGTTCCGTACTATAGGTAGAGGTATTGACCTGTCCCTTATTCTGTGTCGGGGCGTTTGGAGGTGGGGTGTCGGAGAGCCGGAAGGCCGTTATTGATGTTCGTGGTCTCGTAAAGGTCTATCCGGGTGGGACACGCGCCGTCGACGGTATCGATTTCACTGTGCAGGAAGGCGAGTTCTTCGGCTTTCTCGGTCCGAACGGCGCCGGCAAGAGCACGGCCCTTAAGGTTCTTTCAACGCTGCTCAAGAAAACGTCCGGCCAGGTGAGCGTCGCGGGGTACAGCGTCGACCACCAGGCCGAGCAGATACGCCGCACCGTCGGCGTCGCCATGCAGACGGCCGGCCTTGATGACCTGGCGAAAGCGCATGATTTCCTGACGCTTCAGGGCCGCCTCTATGGGCTGCGGAGTTCGGATGCGCGAGCGCGTTCGATGGAACTGCTGGAGTTCATCGGGTTGGCGAACGTCGCCCAGAAGAAGATCGGCACGTTCTCCGGTGGGATGCGGCGGAGGCTGGATCTGGTCGCCACCCTTGTCCATCAGCCGAAGGTTCTCTTTCTTGATGAGCCGACGACGGGTCTGGATCCACAGAGTCGCAACGCCCTGTGGGACCATCTGCGGCAACTGAACTCCGAGGAAGGCGTCACAATCATCCTGACCACCCAGATGATGGATGAGGCGGACCGTCTCTGTGAGCGGCTGGCAATCATTGACCACGGCAAGATCGTTGCGGAGGGCTCGCCGCGCTCCCTCAAGGAACAGGTGGGCGGCGACGTTGTGACCATCACCATCGCGGATACGGACACGACGGACGAACAAGAGCAACTGATTGTGCGCGCTCAGGAAATCGCGGACGGGCAGGCGTACGTGTCCGCAACCACCCCCGTGCAAGACGGCCTCGCCGTGACTGTCGCCAACGGAGGCGCGGCGGTGCCGGAGCTGCTGCGGCTGTTTTCCAATAGCGATATCCCTGTTTCCAACCTGTCCATCTCCAGCCCGACGCTGGATGACGTCTTTCTCCAGCACACCGGACGGACGATCCGGGATGAGGAGACGGGCGGCGACGAGATGAACAACCAGTTCAGGCCCTTCCTGGGTCTGAGTGACGGCAGATAGCGTCTCGTGGTGAGTCTCGCCCTCCAAACCTGGTACATCTACCTGCGCAATTTCCGCGCGTGGATCACGCAGCCGGGCCAATTCCTGCCGACCATCTTCATCAACATCATCTTCATGGTCGTCTTCGTGGCGGCGTTCGATAACGTGTCGATGTTGCCCGGATTCCCCACGGACAGCTATGTCACGTATCTGATGCCGATGATTATTGTGCAGGCAATGATTTTCAGCGGCATCGACGCCGGATTCAACCTGCTGACGGACGATTTGTCCGGCTACCTCAACAAGCTCCTGCTCGCGCCGATCTACCGCATCGCCATCCTGCTGGGTGTTCTGCTCGTTTCCGCAACGCGGGGCGCGATACAGGGAGTGACAATCATCGCCGTGGGCCTCCTCATGGGGGCGAGCTCGGAGTCCGGCATGTTGGGACTGCTGTTCGTTCTGCTTTTGGGGACGCTTTTCGGCGTCGCGTGGTCATGCCTGGGACTGATCATCGCCATCAGGACGAGGAGCGTTCAGGTGACGCAGTCGATGTTCATCTTCTTCTTCCCGGCGGTCTTCATGACCACGGCGTTCATGCCGAAAGACCTCATGGCGGAGTGGTTCCAGGTGGCCGTGTCCGTCAACCCTGTGAACTACGTGATGGAAGCAATCCGCGCCATCGTCGTGGTCGGCTGGGAGTGGGAGCATATCCTGCCCGGCATGTCGATCCTCGTCGTCATGACCATCGCGGCCCTGACGGCCACCACTATCCTCTACCGCCGCGCAACGGCGTAGCGGTGTGGGCAAGGCGTTCGAATCCACCACTGCTATACTGCAAACTCGATAACTCACGGCCCACCGAACGGAGGAATTTCCAATGGCCAACTACTGGATGGTGCGATCAGACACGAATATTCGAGACTTGGTAGAAGAGGGCGAATTTGTCGCCATCGGATTTGAAGGGACAGAGCTAGGCAACCTCAGTGGCCTCTCTTTGGAGCAAATTAGAGAGCGAGTTGGACACCTACGGACTGATGGCAGTAGCCCAAACTCGATTAGCTCTACCGCAGGCAACCTGTTTCGTTTGACAGCGGAGATAAAGATAGGTGATTGGGTTCTCACGTCCGTATCCGGCAATACCATACTGATTGGCCTGATTACGGCCAAGTACAGCTTTAACCCGTTAAGCCAGAGGCAACCACATGAGCGTTCGGTGAAATGGGTTGGCAAGGTCGCCCGGGATCGTCTGTCTGAGCCTTTGAGGAACTCTCTTGGTAGCCAGTTAACAGTCTTTAGCGTCAACCAGCATGGAGATGAAATTCGGGAGTTCGTCGAAGCTTAGCGCCGCGCCGTAGAGATTCCCTAAAACCTCCCCCGCCGCACCCCGGCGGG
>VXMO01000062.1:44377-50753 GCA_009841045.1 Dehalococcoidia bacterium | reverse complement strand
CCGACCTGGAGAAGAAGCGGCAAGAGGTGTTCATCACCGTCACCGCCCCCGCCGGAACCCTCCACGAGGCCTTCTTTGATCCGGTGACCATCGGCACGACTGTCGGCGCAGATGCTTCGAACGGTGTTATTGACCCGGATGAGTTCACGGTCGGCAGCGATGATTATGAGATCGAGAGCATCATATGGAATGACAATGATGAGGTCGTCCTGACGCTGGATGACCATGTCTCGCTGTCCGGGAAGACGCTGGACTTCATTGAGCTGGACGGCTCCATCGACACATCTCTGAACGTGTCAGACGCCACCGTCAACCAGACGGCGGCGACGTGGACATGGAGCCTCGCAAGCGCGCCATGGGAAGACGGCGACACGTTGATGCTGCGCATCCGCGCCGGGGCGCCGCAAATCACGGTCTCGGCGGACAACGCCAATCCCCCTGCCAATCAACCCGTCAACCTGACCGCCACTGTGCAGAACGGCCCCGCGGGCCTACAACCGTCCTTCTACTGGGAGATAGGCTATAGTGGCTCCTGGTTCAAGCATGGCAACAGTTCAACCCTGAGGTATCTGGGCAGCCCAGGGGACACAGTGGACTTCAGGGCAACCGTGACCTACTCCAACGGCGTCTCGCTAACCTCGGACGCCGTCTCCGTCACCTGGCCATCCCCCGGCACGTAGCGGCGCCACCCTCCGCTCACCCTGAGCCTGTCGAAGGGTGAGTAGTCCCCTCGTCATTCCCGCGAAAGCGGGAATCCAGTGCCGCCCACAGGGCGGCCTACTCTGTCATTCCGAGCGCAGCCGAGGAATCCAAAGACTCAATTCCGCCGTACCCTCCGCCCACCCTGCCCCGTGTCGAAGGGTGAACCCTTATCCTGCCACACTGCTAGACTCAAACCATGACCGCTTCCGACACCACCCTCGCAGAGCTCTCCCTCTCCCGCGACGAATACGACGAGATCGTCTCCCGCATGGGCCGTGAGCCCAACGAGGTCGAACTCGGCATGTTCGGCATCCTCTGGAGCGAGCACTGCGGCTACAAGCACTCCCGCCTCCTCCTGCGCCTCTTCCCCAACGAAGCCCCGTGGGTATTGATAGGCCCCGGTGAGGAAAACGCCGGCGCGGTCTCCATCGGAGATGGTCTCGCCGTCGTCATGAAGGTGGAATCCCACAACCACCCCTCCGCCATTGAGCCGTACCAGGGCGCGGCGACAGGCGTCGGCGGCATCATCCGCGACATTTTCTCAATGGGCGCGCGCCCCATCGCTCTCCTGAACGCCCTCTTCTTCGGCCCACTGGACGAACGACCCCGCAACCGCTACCTCTTTGAGGGCGTCGTTGCCGGCATCGGCGGCTACGGCAACTGCATCGGCATCCCGGACGTCGCCGGACAGGTCTCATTCGCCCCCGCCTACTCCGGCAACCCCCTCGTCAACGCCATGTGCGTCGGCATCGCCAAAGAGAACGAGATCATCCGCGCAAGTACCGGTGGAGCAGGCAACGTCCTCCTCCTTGTTGGCGCGGACACCGGCCGCGACGGCATCCACGGGGCGACATTCGCCTCCGTCGACCTCTCCGAGGAATCCGCGGAACGCCGCCCCGCCGTCCAGGTCGGCAACCCCTTCCTGGAAAAGCTCGTGCTTGAGGCATGTCTGGAGATCGCCCAGGCCGGCCTCCTCGTCGGAATGCAGGACCTCGGCGCAGGAGGCCTCACGAGTTCCGTCATCGAATGCGCCGCCCGCGCCAACAACGGCGTTGATATCGATGTCGCCCGCGTCCCGCGCCGCGAGGATGGCATGTCCGCCTACGAAGTCATGCTGTCCGAATCACAAGAGAGGATGCTCCTCGTCGTCCCGCCGGAAAACGTATCCGCCGCCAAGGCCATCTGCGACAAATGGGAACTCGACTGCGACGAAATCGGCGTCGTCACCGACGGCGATAACGCCATCATCCGCGACAATGGTGAAATCGTCGGCGACATGCCCATCGCTGCCCTAACCGAGCCGCCCGCCTATGTGCTCTCCGGCATAGAGGACCCCCAGACAGCCGCCCTCCGCGACCGTGACCTCTCTGATCTCCCCCAGCCAACCGACTGGAACGCCACCCTGCTCCAGATGCTCGCCGCGCCCTCCCTCGCCAGCAAGAGGCCCGTCTATCAGCAATATGACCACCAGGTGGGCAACAACACCGTCCTCTCGCCCGGTCAGGCTGATGCCGCCGTCCTCCGCATCAAGGGAACGGGCAAGGGCATCGCATTGACCATCGACGTCAACTCCCGCGCCTGCTATCTGGATCCGTACGTGGGTGGGGCGCTGACGGTGGTTGAGGCTGCCCGCAACCTTTCATGCGTGGGAGCAACACCCCTCGCCATCACCGACTGCCTCAACTTCGGCAACCCGGAGCGCGAGCCCATCGCCTACCAGTTTGAGCAGGCCATCCGTGGCATGGCAGAGGCGTGCCGCGCCCTGAATATCCCGGTTATCAGCGGCAACGTCAGCCTCTACAACGAGTCCGCCGACGGCCCCATCGACCCCACGCCGACGGTGGGGATGGTCGGCCTGCTTGAGGACCTTGAAGCCCGATGCGGCGCGGGATTCGCCAACGAGGGCGATAGGATCGTCCTGCTCGGCGCGTCCACACCGGAACTTCCTGCTGGCGCGCTTGGAGCGAGCGAATACCTGTCCCGCGTGCATGGAACTGTTGCCGGACGCCCCGATCTGGACATCGAGGCAGAGGCAAGGACGCAAGCATTGGTACGTGATGCCATAGCACGAGGACTACTCAAGTCAGCACATGACGTATCCGAGGGTGGCTTGGCCGTTGCTGTGGCAGAGTCGTGCTCCATAGGCGGCATCGGCGCGTCACTAGACCTGGGCCTCAATGAAAATGCCCACATCGACGCTTCTCTGTTCGGAGAAGCCCCCGCGCGCATCGTCGTCTCCGCCCCCTCTGGCAATCTCGTTGCCCTCCGCGGATTGTGTGAACAGTACGGCGTCGCCATGTACGAAATCGGCGCGGTCGGCGGTGATGCGTTGCGTATCGGCGACTTGATTGATGTGCCGCTTGGAGACGTATCAGGTAGCTGGGAAGGGGCGCTGCTGGTCTAGCCCGGGCGCGCCGCCGCCCGTGACCGTTGCTACCCGTATACTGGAGGCCGAGCAGGAATGACATCACGGGCCAGGAGGGATGGTTGATGGTTGAGGCAAGGAAGGCCCGCTTGGAACGGGACCAGCAGCCACGCGAGGACAAGTTGCCAATTAATGAGTGGCTTCTCAAGCACTTCACACGGCATAAGGTGGAATTGGAGCTGCCGGATCGCGGTGTCTACGGCCCTGTGCCGTTCTATGACTACGATCGCGACGCCTTGGTGAACGTGGATGAAAATGCTGAGGCAGACGCTGAATGACGGCGTATTTACCTGATACCAACGTCTTCTCTGAATTGCTAAAACCGAGACCTGAGCCAAATGTGCTCAGGTTCTTTGCTGAGAACAGCGATCTTTGGTTGTCCGTTGTGGTGCGACATGAGATGCAATATGGCGTAGAGCGAATGGACCCGGGGCCGCGTCGTGATGAACTCCAGTCTGACGTGACTGAACTCTTCGCCGACTACGATGAACGGTACCTGCCCTTTGATCGAGTCTGTGCTGATTGGGCCGCGCGGTATCGCGTCATCAATCATCGACTGGGACAGAGAACCGGCTGGGCCGATGCACTTATCGCCGGTACCGCTCGCGCCCACGGCCTCACCGTCGCCACGCGCAACATGAGGGACTTTGCTGTCATTGACGTAGATGCCATCAACCCGTGGGAGGCTCCCTGAGCGACCGAACCCATTGCCGCAGGAAATGCGGCCCGCTCGACTCGCGATTTGGTGGAAAACCCACAGCCAAAACCTTGCCGAGTTGCCCCCGTGTTCCATACCCTTATCTACTGTGTACAGTCCCGCGAGACCAACCAACTACTCGCCTGAGCGGTTGACGAATAAGAACGCACGTACTATTATTTGCTGAAAGGAATCATCCATGAAAGTCGTACTGATTGATGAGGCGCCGGGCCTCGGCATCGCCGGTGATGTCCGCGAGGTCAAGGATGGCTATGCCCGCAATTTCCTCTTCCCAAAGGGCCTGGCCGTCCTGGCTACCCCGCAGGAACTCGCCCGTGCGGATTCCCGCAAGAAGGCCGAGATCGAGCGCCGGACCAAGCTCAACCTTGAGATGGAGAGCGTCGGTGAGCGCCTCGCGGAAGAGCGCCTGCTGATCGCCGTCCGCGTTGGCCCGGGTGGCCGCCTCTACGGCAGCGTGACCACGACTGAAATTGCAGAGGCCGTCAATGAGGCGATGGGCGTGGAGATTGATCGCCGCGCCGTTCAGCTTGCCCAGCCGATTCGCGAGCTTGGTCACCACCAGACCCCGATCCGACTCGCGCCGGATGTCATCCCCAGCGTGACAATCACGGTCTACCAGGAGGGAACGGATCCGCCGCCTCTCGTCGAAGAGACTCCCGAAGAGGAGCAGGAAGGCGCAGAGACTGCTGAGGCCACCGCTGCTGAGGCAACTGCGGAAGCGGTCGATGCTCCGGAAGCGACGGCAGAGGAAGCAGAGGCGGTTGAGACCGAAGAGGAGGCCGCTGAGGTCGCGGAAGAAGAGGCGGAGACAGCCGCCCCCGATGAACCTGAGGCCGAAGCCCCGCAAGAGGATGAAGAAGAAAGCAAGGAGTAACTGGCTCGGAAACCCGTCCCTGCCTGGTACCCACAGGCGTAGGGGACGGGGCCGAGGTGTTTTGTGTACACCGAACAACTCCCACCACATGACGACGAAGCTGAGGAGGCAGTCCTTGGCTCGATGCTCATTGACGGCGAGACCGTCCCCGGTGTGCAGATCATTGTTGAGGCAAACGACTTCTATCGTCAGCGTCACGCGTGGGTCTTCGAAGCCTGCGTAACCCTCTTCACCCGTAACGATCCCATAAGCCAGATAAGCGTCGCGGATGAGCTTGCCCGCCATCAGCGGCTTGAAGAAGTCGGCGGGCTCCCTTTCTTAAGCCACCTCATCGCTGTCGTTCCCACGTCCGTTTATGCGGACAACTACGCGCGCGTCGTTCGACGCCTCTCTATCCACCGCCAACTGATTGACGCCGGAGGACAGATCGCGGGGATTGGCACGCGTGCCGAAGAGGATGAGGAAGAATCTCTCCGCAAGGCCGAGGAGTTGCTCTACAGGATGCGGCTCGGCCAGAACACGCGTGACCTTGAGGCCCTGCGGGATGTCCTTGATCGGTACGTTGAGGACACCGAGCAGCTGGTCGGCGGTCGCGTTGGCGGTGTCGAAAGCGGATTTGTCGACCTTGACCGGCAGCTTGGCGGCGGGTTTCAACCCGCAGACCTGCTCATCCTTGCGGCCCGGCCCGGTGTCGGCAAGAGCGCATTCGCGCTCAACGTTGCCAAGTCCGCTGCCCAGACCCCGAAACCTGACGGGCGTCCCCGCATCGTCGCGTTCTTCAGCCTTGAAATGGCGTCGGAGCAGGTTATTGAGCGCCTCTTGGCTGGCGAGTCCGGCATCAACTCCACGCGCATCCGCGGCCACGTGTGGACCGACTATGAAGAGGGCGCGATTATGAACGCCGTCGGGCGCTTGGCCGACTTGCCCCTCTACATCGACGATTCGGTCAATCTGAGTGTCGTTGCCCTGCGCTCCAAAGCGCGGCGGCTTTCTCTTGAAGAAGGGCTTGATTTGATTGTCGTGGACTACATGCAGCTGATGTCCGGCACTAACACCTTTGGCAACCGCGTGCAGGAAATCAGCGAGATATCGCGATCGCTCAAGGCG
This sequence comes from Dehalococcoidia bacterium, assembly GCA_009841045.1. Taxonomy (GTDB): domain Bacteria; phylum Chloroflexota; class Dehalococcoidia; order UBA6926; family UBA6926; genus VXMO01. Next base: position 44,927 of record VXMO01000062.1, on the reverse strand, counting down.
CTTGCCCGCGATCTGAACGTTCCGGTATTGGCCCTGTCACAACTCTCCCGCGCGGTGGAGAATCGCCCCCGCCATGAACCGCTCCTTTCAGACCTCCGTGAGAGCGGGGCGATTGAGCAGGACGCGGACGTAGTGCTGTTCCTCTACCGCCCGGACATGGTCTTCACGGGAGAGGAATGGGAGCGCCAGCATCCTGATCAGGACTACCCGCGCGGCATCGCGGACGTCATCATCGCCAAGCACCGCAACGGACCGACGGGGCGGATGCAGGTCGTTTTTGAAGAGCAGACGACCACATTCCGCAACGCCGCCCGCGCCGGCGGCGGCACTGCTGGCCCGGATGGGTACTACTAGGGGATGTGCCGAACAAGCCGCCATGCGTCACGATCAGCGTCCGATGGACACGGACGACCAGACGGTGCGGATGGTGAATGGCATCGAGGGTAAGTGTCTTACTTTCACGGATTTGGTGGCGTAGCGAACGAACGGGGGGTGCTATGATAGAAGGGCCGCAGGGCCGCAGGGCCGCAGGGCCGCAGGGCCGCAGGGC